>CAYSFQ010000015.1:0-25788 GCA_964430575.1 uncultured Desulfobacteraceae bacterium | reverse complement strand
CAACAGATTTGAAAGGGGCAGTTAAACCGTTTTCTTGTAAGCAAAAGTGTATAATAGGATTTATCCAAAGACTGTGTAACGTTTCTTTGATGAAAGGACCCCGATTTGAGAAACCCCTACGAGAAAGCCCCATACTTGATCAAGAAGGCGATTGTAGTATTATGTTTGGCGCTACTGTTGGTGGTTCCGGTGGCCCATGCTGAAGAGGGTATTGTTCAAGAATTGGACATCGCCTACGGGAAACACACTATGCAACGACTGGATATCCATCGACCCGCTGAGGCTAAGAATGCCCCGGTTATGGTCTATGTTCATGGAGGTGCCTGGCGGAAAGGTGACAAGGCAAATGTGGGAAAGAAGGTGATGTTTTTCGGCGACCAAGGCTGGCTGTTCATCAGCATAAACTACCGCTTGCTGCCGGATGGTAAGCATCCAGTCAATGTGCAGGACGTTGCTCTTGCTTTGGCTTGGGTGTGGGAACACGTTGCTGCCCACCGTGGGAATCCAGATCAGATCTTTCTTATGGGGTACTCGGCAGGCGCGCATCTGGCCGCCCTGGTTGCCACCGATGAGCGTCTCCTGAAAGCTGAGGGAAAAGATCTCTCCATTCTGAAGGGTGTCATTTCACTCGATACGAACGTCTACGACTTGCCCACTCTGATGCAGTCCGTTGCCTCCAGATACTATGGCCGTATTTTCGGTGACGATCCCCAGGTCTGGCGGGACGCCGCACCGCTGCTTCATGTGGCCAGCGGGAAGGGAATCCCGCCCTTCCTCATCTGCTACAGCCGTGGCATAGGCGAGACCCCTAGCCCCATACGACCCGAACAGGCCAATGCCCTTGCCAAAAAGCTCAAAGCTGTCAACATCGCAGTTGAAGTTGTAGACGCTAGCGATCGCAACCACCGTGAGATCAATGCCTGGTTTGGCAGGGCCGATGACAACGTGACGCGGAAGGCACTTGCGTTCCTCGAAGCGTTGCGGAAACAGCCCGGCGCGGCCAATTCTAGTCGTTCTACGGGCTCCTAACATTGGCCCCCTGCAAAAAAGAGGTAGTATTCAGCATAATGTTAATACGGAATCAGAGCTTATCGCCCCTTTGGGGCTGCCCAAACAATGGGGGCCACTTCAGATGCGGGATGGAAAGATGCTGCACGTTTATTGCGTTGAAGGTACTGATAAATATTAATAAATTCGACTTTTCCCATTACTGGCTTTGGTTGATGTGTGGTTGAAAAAAATATTGTGACGATTTGGCCTTTGGCGGTGTATAAGGGGCATTGTAGCTTTAAAACTTTTTGAATGGGGTAAATTCATGAAAAGAGTTAAAGCAATTTGGGGTGTTTTTGCGGCGGTGGGATTTTTAGGAATGATTTGCTTTGGATGTAGCAGCGATAGCAGTAGCGCCACGCCAAGCAACCTGTCTACTCGTGTGAATGTGTTGTCAGCGGAGAATGGGATCCTTGCTCCCGTTGTCGAGAGCGCTGGAAAGAAAACCGTATCTGCCACTGATCAGAGTTGGGAATACACACTAACCTTAGAGAACGTATCGGAAAATGTACTTTGGTACAGGGACAGACCAGGGCGGGAATCGGGTACGGAAACCGTGCAAAACTATATTGACTTGTGGCCCAAAATGTATGGCGAGGTTCCCCCAAATGCAGTCTTGGACGGATACGTAAGCATAGAGGAACAACCTGACGGTCTATTTTTGAGATTGAAGACGCCTCTTTATGATTCAAAAACGAAGTGTCTCACTTTTCAGGTCACCTTGCTTGATTCCACAATGGACGACAAACACCCCAATATCCCATTAAATATTGATGACATCAAGATAACAGTATTAAACAACAGCCCTGAAGGGACAGATAATTGGTCATTTGCTCAGGTTGCGCCGGATGCTTCTTTGGAGCCAACCGGTACAGAGGGTGTGTATAAGCTTAATTTGAACAATGTTTATCCGGAATTGTATCAGATACAAAATGCGCCGGGCTCTGGCTCTGAAATAAATACTGCCGCTTCTCTGGTAGATAATTGGCAGTTCTATTTCAGCTCAACCCTCCCTAATGCCTCTTTGACCGCTTATACAGATGCGGGTGAATTGCAACTGGTCGTGTTAGAGCTTGATAACCCTTCCTATCAAGACAACATCTTTTCTTATGATGTAACTGTATTGCTCGGTAATGTTGAAGAAAACCTTTTCTTATTGAATACATCCTTGTTGATTGACTCTCCAGATAATTATTCTAGAGTTATACTAACTAATAATCAAGCTAATGATATAACTGTTAACCTTGGTTTTATTGAGACGTCATGTTATCAACCTCCAGATTTTTCTAATCTCTGCAAAGTCACAGGAGCCAATCCCTATGTTTGTACTTTCACACTGGAAGGCACAAGCAGTGCTCCAAATAATCAAAAAGAATTTGTATTTAAGAAGACGGATTGTCATGCTAACATATCCTATGCCATCGGCGGCGATTTGCCATGGACCGGTTGCGCGACAACTCAAGCAGAATTTACTATTTATGCCAGCTCTGATGGCCGGGATACGATTGACATCAGCCTGGTTAATGGTTTCAGCGTACCCGTCAGTATTGTGTCAAGCGAAGGAACAACTTACGGACCTGTTACCTCGAATCAAGGTTACTTGGATACCGAAGCGGTTTATCCGTTTGGGTGTTCTACATGCACCGGACAAGTGCCTGCTGACTGCAACCAGGGTGGTATTTGCAGTTCAACAGCAAATTGCCAGGTAACCAAGGATGCCGGAGCTACTTACACAGTCAATATCCTGGGGCAACAGGAGGAGGTCGAGGGTACAGTCACGATGCATGTCGACAATCAAGTACAATTGCTGCCGGGTTGCGGAGGCCCGTCCCTGACTTTTTTTGAAGGTAATACGCCCAAAGACGCACCCAATAACCAGGTGACTCCCATAACGGTTTCGAATTTGTTTGGTGTAAACAAAATTGGGTTTCAGGTAAATGGGTGGTATTGGCGATGTGGGGGGGCGAGCAACTGCCCCAACCCCAATGGCTGTCAGAACCCAGACAATGCCGGTCAAGTCGGAATCATTGTGACACCGGACTCAAATGGAGGGTGTACATCCGCCATACTGGATACGGGTTGGACCCTTGGTCTCTGTGACAGTTCCGTACCCAGTGCGAGAAACGTGGTAACTGTAACGCTCGAAGATCAAAGCACTTGTAAAGTGAAGATCGAAGCCACGGATCTTGGCACGCTGGCCCCGTCTGACGGTTGCTGCAACTGCAACACTTGCCAAAATCCGCCACAGGGGCAAACAACGCACTGTAAGCAGCCGTGAATAGGATTTTCAACAATCAATGGGAAACCGAAATCCCACTGGATTCGAAATTCGGCATTTACTTACTCCAAATTCATATTCCCGAACAATCTCTGAGATGCAACCCGCCTTGATACCACACATGTTGTGGTTGCTTTTCCTTGACTCACAATGGAGATTTATTTATAGCTTTTAGCTGGAAAAGCAAGCTCTTATCAACAAAGTAAAGGTAGTAAACGGTTGTGACGATGTTTACACGTAGAAGACCATAACAATAGAGGAGTCCAATGATGAAAACCTTTGTTTGTCGGCTTATTGTCTTGGTCTCGATCCTCTGGTTGGTCAGCGGGTGTATGCTGTTTAAGCTTCATGAGGACCTCGAGAAGCAAGACCGGTACGGTTCCGTTTCGGGTACCGTGCAAAGCGATTCCCCCCACCACAAACCGATACAAGTTCTCCTGGTCAAAGTAAATATGGAGGACGATACCGACAGTACCATCGTCAACTCTACGGTCATGTTCAAGCCGGGACCATTCCAGTTCTTTGTGCTTCCGGGAACCTATATGGTAGGTGCTTTCGAAGATAGAAATGAAGACATGATCTTTCAACCCGACGAATATGTTGGCTGGCACGGGACCCCCGATCCAATCGTCGTGAAACTGGGCAAGGAATATAAGGGTTTATCCTTTATTCTACGTCCGCCCGAACAGGCGCACCGGCAATTTCCCCTGTTGTATGAACTGCCTCCATTCCAGGTGTCAGAAGACCTCATCAGAGAATTTCGCATGGGAGAAGTCGTAAAGCTTTCCGACCCGAGATTCGAGGCCAAGAATGGAGATATGGGCTTCTGGGAACCACTCAAGTTCATGGAAGAGGTCGGGGGAGGCATTTTCTTTCTTCAAAAATATGACCCGGAAAAGATCCCCATACTGATTGTTCACGGCGCCGGTGGAAATCCGGTAGAGTTCAAGCATATCATCAAGAGTCTGAATCGAGACAGATTTCAGCCTTGGGTTCTGTTCTATCCATCCGGGATGCGACTCGGAGTTGTAAGCAAATGGGTGAGCGAAACCATTTCCATTCTGCTGGTGCAACACAAATTTGAGCGTCTCTATATACTTGCCCACAGTATGGGAGGATTGGTCGCCCGTGACGTAATCAATCGAATGACCCGCGAAGGCGGTGGCAGGGTTCTGAGATTGTTTGTTTCGATGTCTACGCCTTGGGATGGGCACGTATTCGCGGCCAAAGGCGTGAAACAGTGTCCGGTGGTTATTCCTGCGTGGTATGACATGGCACCCGGAAGTCCATTTATCAAGAGCCTCTTCAAAACACCCCTGCCGTCTCATTTGGAGTACAACTTGTTTTTTAGCTATCGTGGCGGATGGCACTGGACCATCCCTCGTAGTAACGATGGGACGGTATCCCTCCGAAGCGAACTTTTTTTGCCGGTTGAACTTTCGGCAAATAAGGTCCTTGGTTTCGACGTAACCCATGGCGGCATCCTCTCGAGCCCGGCTGTGATCGAGAGATTAAACATACTGTTCGAGGAACGCAGCAAAGAAAAATAGGCTGTGCCCATGACAAGAGAGGTGCCCCGATAAGGAGATTGGATCCATTGAAGTTGGCAAGTAAAGTGGAGAACAGTAATGAACGGTTTATACTGCTGTATTTCAAACGAAGGAATGGCGGGGCCAACCGGAGGTTGAAATAATTCATGCGATGAACATGACTTTTTGATTTTTTATTGTATCGAATCACATTCCATGGGCTAACCGACCCCGTGAGCCCAAGATAGATGGATCGGAGGACGTTCTAATGGCCCCCAAACCAACCTATGAGGATCTACAAAGAAGAGTGACGGAGCTGGAAAAGCCGATCGCAAGATTGCGAGAAACGGAAACGGCCCTTCGCATAACAGAGTTGTGGCAAGAAAGGATCTTCAATTCCCTGGAGGAAGCGGTCTTTGTAGTGACGCCGGACCGAAAACTGATCAATGTGAATGATGGGGCATCAAGAATGTTCGGTTATTCAAGGGAGGAGTTGGCCAGTCTGTCAACTACGGTTCTCCATGTTGATCAGGGTCATTATGTTGAATTTGGGAAAATCATTCAGGAGGCTTTTGATCGGGGTGAACCGGCGAATTTTGAATTTGAGGTCAAGAGGAAAAATGGAGAGATATTCCCATCGGAGCACACTGTCACCCTTTTGAAAGGTGAACAAGGAGAACCCCTCGGAATCGTCAGTGTTGTTCGGGACATTACCGAGCGAAAACAATATGAACGGGAATTGGAAAAGCGTGTTGAGGAACGCACGGCTCAATTGAAGTTGGCGAATGAGGAGTTGAGGGGGAGCGAGGCCAGATTCAGGCAACTGTTCGATGAAATGAAAGATGGTTTGGCTGTTTATGAAGCTATTGATGGAGGGAAAGATTTTGTTTTCAGGGACATCAATCCTGCTGGAGAGAGAATCGGAAACGTAAAAAAATCGGAAATCATCGGAAAAAGCCTATATGAAATACGGCCGAATATCGATGAGTTCGGTTTGGTAGATGTTTTACGGAGTGTTTGGCAAACGGGCAAAGCGGAACATCATACCGAGAGATTTTATAAAGACGAGAAATTGCAGGGATGGTTCGATAATTACGTATACAAATTGGAAAGCGGGGAGGTTGTTGCGTTGTTTGCCGATAACACCGCCCGCAGAGTGGCGGAGGCGGCGTTGCGCAAAAGTGAGACGCTGTTAAATGCCACTCAACATTTAGCCAAAGTGGGTGGATGGGAATGGGATGTAAAAAGTCAATCAATGTTTTGGACAGAAGAGACTTATCGCATACATGATTTCCAACGTGACGAGTTTGAGCCGGGCTCATCGGATTACATTGAACTGAGCTTGAAATGCTACGACCCAGAGGATCGACCGATAATTATGGGTGCTTTTAGGCGATGTATTGAGAAAGGGCACGCATACGATCTTGAATTTCCCTTTACTACAGCAACGGGTCACCGGAGATGGATTCGAACCGCCGCCAAGCCGGTTCTTGAGGGCGATAGGATCGTCAAGGTCGTCGGTAACATCATGGATATCACCGTACACAAGGAGGCAAAGAAGGCGCTGCAAGAAAGCGAAGAGAAATATCGCTCCATGATGGAAGCGATGAAAGACCCAATCTATATTTGCTCTCAGGATTATCGAGTTGAATATATGAACCCGGCCATGATTCAGAGAACAGGACGTGAAGCTACTGGAGAGTTTTGTTTCAAGGCTTTGCACGATCTGGAGGAAAAATGCCCATGGTGTATGCACGAAAAAGCACAACAAGGTGAATATTCTGAGATAGACATTGTCAGTCCAAAGGATGGCCGTTTTTACTATATTTCCTGCGCGCCCATTGTCTATAGAGACGGATCTGTTTCAAGATTGACGGTTTGGAAAGATACTACCAATTTGAGAACATTGGAAACCCAGCTCCAGCAAGCCCAGAAGATGGAGGCCATCGGAACTTTGGCCGGGGGTATTGCCCATGATTTCAATAATATCCTTGGAGGCATTATGGGGTACGCGGAACTGGCAAAACTTAAAGCCCTTGATGGGAGCAACGTCATTGTTGATCTGGAGCAGTTGATAAAATCGAGCAAAAGGGCGGCAGATCTGGTTAAGCAGATCCTGACCATAAGCCGCCAACACAAACAAGAACAAAGGCCCATGCAGGTTAGATATATTGTCAATGAGGCCCTTAACTTGCTCAGAGCTACACTTCCCACTACCATCGAGATCCGGGAAGATCTGGCCAAAGACGCAGGTATTGTTAATGCAGACCCCACTCAGATTCATCAGGTGATCATGAACCTTTGCACCAACGCGGGCCATGCTATGCAGGAGGACGGTGGTGTGCTTGAAGTTAGCCTTGACAATGTGGAATTGGATGACCTTTCGGTGTCAAAGCATTTAGATCTGAACGCCGGTTTTTACCTTAGGCTGACTTTAAGTGATACAGGCTACGGAATGACCGCTGAGATAATGGAGCGGATCTTTGACCCCTATTTCACTACCAAAGACACGGGTGAGGGAACTGGGCTGGGATTGTCCGTGGCCCAGGGCATCGTCAAAGCCCATGGGGGCACAATCGCCGTTTATAGCGAATTGGGGAAGGGAACTACTTTTCATGTGTATCTACCCCTGATTTTGGAGGAGGAGAGGGAAGAAAAAGAGTCAGAGGAGCCTCTCCCCACCGGAACCGAGCGTATCCTATTCATCGATGATGAGCAGGTCCTGATTGACATAGCGAGGCAGATGTTAAAGCAGTTGAAATATACAGTGGTTACCAGACAAAAAAGCTTGCAGGCGTTAGAGTTGTTCCGGACAGAACCTGACCGGTTTGACCTGGTGATTACCGACATGACCATGCCTCATATGACAGGTGACAAATTAGCCCGGGAATTTATGGAAATCCGGCCCGATATTCCGGTTATCCTATGCACCGGACACAGCAGACTGGTCTCGAAAGAAAAGGCAAAGGAGATAGGGGTAAAGGCATTTGTTATGAAGCCTCTCGTGATGCGGGATTTGGCGGAAACTGTCCGGAAGGTACTGGATAAAAAATGATCGTGGTGGTCTAGCCGATTATGATTTCATCCAACGACCGTTTTGGCACATGGTGGACATTCTCATCGTCACGCCAGTATTTGATATCTCCATCAGACCCCACGGTATCTATCACGACCGTCTCCTTTGGTTTGCCAAGGGCCAGAGCAAGCAGGATGTTATAGCGAGGGGGTATATTCAGGTCACCCCTGAGTCCCTCCTTGTTGATTGTGGCGATCATGCAGCCGCCAAACCCCCTCGAAGCGGCACCCAGAATAATGGTTTGGGCTGATATCCCGTGGTCCCAGGCAACCGATTTGCTTATTTCAGTGTCTCCGAGCAGAATTATGTAGGCGGACGGTCTCTCCCCCTCTTCCGGACCCGGCCAGTCTTTGAGATAAGCGGCCCAACCAAGATGCTGAAAAATCAGCCTATTCTTTTCGGGGTCAGCCGAAAGTATATATTTCAGCGGTTGCAGATTGCCCCCTGATGGAGAGTATCTCGCAAGATCCACAAGTTCTCTCAGCGTATCCATTCCTATAGCCGTTTCCTGGTAAAATCTCCTGTAACTCCTGCTGCTTCGTACCACATCATCAATCATCTTATCCTCCTTTATTGATAAGAACTTGTTTTCTAAGGAAAAAACAATACCGAAATGATATTTTGGCGTCAAGGAAAAAGAGATCACAATTCGATGATATTCCGTTTTCTGCCAAGATATTCAAATTTCAAGGCGCTTTTTAACATAACCGGATTTGCCTCCGATTATCCTTACATATGATAATCCTTGACCTCCTAAGCACCTTTAGATACTTATCAATATTAACAAAATGTCTTAATTTCTCTCCATATTCGTTCTAAACCTAAAAAAGGAGCCTCTATGATTCAAGAAGGTTTTAAACGTAAACTCTGTGGAATTCTCAGCGCGGATGTCCAAGGATACAGTCGTCTTATGGGCGAGGATGAGGATGCAACGATCCGTACGTTGACGACGTATCGAGAGTTGATGTCCGCGATTATTCAGAAACACCGGGGTAGGGTCGTGGATTCCCCTGGAGATAATCTGCTGGCTGAGTTTGGCAGTGTGGTGGATGCGGTGCGTTGTGCGGTGGAGATACAGGAGAAACTCAGGGTCAGGAACGAAGAGTTGTCTGAAAACCGCAGGATGGCATTCAGGATAGGTATCAACCTCGGGGATATTATTGAGCAAGGCAAGCGGATTTATGGGGACGGAGTCAACATCGCTGCCCGAATAGAGAGCTTGGCAGAAGCGGGTGGTATTAGCATTTCAAGAAGTGTTTATGATCAAGTCAAGGGCAAGTTGAACTTTAGTTATGAATATTTGGGAGAACATACCGTTAAGAACATAGAGGACCCGGTGCGGGTGTACCGTGTAGAAATGGATACTAAATCCATAATCCCAGTTATTCCGAGAGTGGCCAACCTGCCTGAAAAACCATCCATTGCTGTCCTCCCTTTTACAAACATGAGCGATGATCCGGAACAGGAATATTTCAGCGACGGAATTACAGAAGACATAATTACCGATCTCTCCAAAATTTCCGCACTATTTGTTATTGCCCGCAACTCTGTTTTTACATACAAGGGTAAAGCTGTAAAGGTAGAGGAAGTGGGTAAAGAGCTGGGAGTCCGTTATATCCTTGAGGGTAGTATCAGGAAGGCTATGGATAGAGTGCGAATTACGGCCCAATTAGTGGATGCCAGCACAGGAGGGCATCTTTGGGCAGAACGCTATGACCGAAAACTTGAGGACATTTTCGCATTGCAGGATGAGGTTACCCAAGAGATTGTCTCTGTGCTGGCGGTGAAGCTGACAGAGGATGAAAAGACACGCCGTGCCTGCAAGTGCCAATACACCTGTAACACGGATGCGTATGACTACTTCCTGAGGGGCTTAGAGTATTTCCATGGGTTTACTGAAAAGAATAATGTCCGGGCCCGGGAGATGTTCAAGAAAGCCGTTCAGATTGATCCCGGATATGCATTGGCATGGACCATGTTGGGTCATACTCACCTGTTGGGCTGGACTTTGGGATGGAATCAGGATGCACAATCAATAGAGAGAGCCTTTGAATTGGCCCAAAAGTCCATAGGGATAGATGATTCGCTGGCGGAACCCCATGAGCTATTAGGCAATATTTATCTGTGGAAAAAGCAGCATGAACAAGCTATTGCTGAGCTTGAGAGAGCCATTTCTTTAGATCCCAATAATGCCGATTGGTTAGCTGGGCTTGGGGGTGTTCTTGTATGGGCAGATAGGGCAGAAGAGGCCATTGAGGTTATAAAGAAGGCAATGAGTCTTAACCCCATGTTTCCACCTAATTATTTATGGAATTTAGGCCATGCCTTTTTACTGACAGAGCGGTTTGATGAGGCAATCGCGACATTCAAGAGGGCTATTGCACAGAATCCTGATTTTTGGCCTTCCCATATCCTTTTAACTGCAAGCTATAGCGCAGTAGGACGAATGGAAGAGGCGCGCGCTGAAGCGGCGGAAACCTTGAGGACCAATCCTGATTTTTCATTAGAATCATGGCGACTAAAATGCCCTTTTAAGAACAAAGAGGTATTAGAGCGCCGATTTACTGTCCTGCGAAAAGCGGGACTGAAATGACTTTATCAGGGATGGTATCGGAATTACGGATGATCAACGAAACGCCTTTCGGTCGGCCCTTCTCTGGGGCAACGCCAACCCATGGTAGTGGAGAATGGCGTCATAATTTCAAAAAGTGTCTCAAATTTAATTGATTCCTGTGTATCAAAATGGTAGTTCTTGACGGCAGTCTTTAATTGTTTGAAGAATTCTATGATGATGGTTTCCATTTTGGCGGCTCAGATTTATAAGAAAGTCGTTTGTTGAATGAGAAGGAGAATAAATGAAACCTGTTCGGGAACTGATGAACCAGAACGTATTCTTGAAGGGGTTATTTTCAGCGATACCATGCGGGGTGCTGATTGTTGATCGTGAGCGAAGGGTTCTTATCGTCAACAGTGTCATTGAGCGTATTCTTGGGGTGTCTGATGCTGATGTGACAGGTAAGAGCGGCGGGGAGGTACTCCGGTGTGTCCATGCTGATGACAGCCCGGACGGCTGCGGGTTTGGCGATCACTGTCGGACCTGCCTGGTGCGAAAAACAGCCCTTGACGCCATCGGCGGCGAACAGATTAACCGGAATCGGGCGGATATGGAATTGCTCGTCAAGGGGAAACCTCGAAATCTGACGCTTCTGGTCAGCGCAGCGCCTTTTGATCACGAAGGAGAGCGGTTGGCAGTGGTGGTCATGGAAGACATTACTGAGCTTTCAACCCTTCGTGCGCGTTTGAAAACCGAGCACTCTTTTGCGGGGATCATCAGCCAGGATGACCGCATGCTTGAACTGTTTGAAACCATAAAAGAAATCGCGGATGTGAATATTCCGGTTTTGATACAGGGGGAAAGCGGAACCGGTAAAGAGTTGGTGGCCTCGGCAATACATAATGAAGGGCAGAGGTCTTCGGAACCCTTCGTGCCGGTCAATTGCGGGGCTTTACCGGAAGGTCTTCTGGAGAGTGAGTTGTTCGGCCATGTGAAGGGTGCTTTTACGGGCGCTGTAAGGGATAAAAAAGGCCGCTTTGAACTGGCGCACCGAGGGACGCTTTTCCTTGATGAGATTGGCGATATGCCCAAATCTGTGCAGGTCAAGTTGTTGCGTGTGCTTCAGGAAGGAACATTCGAGCGCGTCGGAGGTGAGCGAACCCTGTCCGCAGATGTGCGCCTGATCAGCGCCGCGAACCGCGATTTGAAACGCGAAGTGAACAATGGCAATTTCCGTGATGACCTTTATTACCGTGTTAATGTGGTTCCGGTTTTTCTGCCACCGTTAAAGGAGAGAAAACAGGATATTCCATTGCTGACGGAACATTTCTTAAAAACAGCCGGGGACGAAGGACAGAAAAACGGCGGGATTTCCAGAGATGCCATGGCCGTTATGATCGATTATGCCTGGCCTGGAAATGTCCGTGAGCTGCAGAGCGCAATCCGTTTTGCCATAGTAAAATCACGGGGGCGGATGATACAGCCGGGGCATCTACCCCTCGAGCTGAAAGCGAGCGAAAACAGGAATCTCTCCCGTGGACCCAAGCGAAAGTTAAATGGACCGAATGTAAGCAGGGCACTTATCCAAAGCGGCGGTAATAAAGCCAAAGCCGCCAGAATTCTGGATGTGGGTCGTGCTACCCTCTATCGATTCCTGGCCGACCGACCGGATTTAACCCCCTCCTGATGCAACGGTTTATTTCAGACTAAAATCGAATGAAAAATAGGCGCATAAAACAACACAGAATTTTCGGATTATCCGTTGACAGGGTTTTCAGGGCAGCATCCCTGAGGATTATCATTCCCATGGGGTTGATGTTTATCATGTTTGTCCTGGGCGTTTTTCTGATTTTTATCCCCTTTATGGAAGCGCAGCTGATGGAGCAGAAACGCCAGATGATCCGTGATCTGACGGACAATGCCTGGAGCCTTCTGGGTCAATATGAAGCGGAAGTTGAAAATGGAGATTTATCCCTCAAAAAGGCCCAGGAAAAAGCCATGAACCGTATCCGTAAACTGCGCTATGGTTTTGAAGGCAAAGATTACTTTTGGATCAGCGATATGCAGTCGAAGCTGGTGATGCATCCCTACCGAACTGATCTGGAAGGTCAGGGCCTGTCCGATTACACGGATTCCAATGGTACACGGCTTCTTGTGGCATTTGTCAACACCGTAAAAAACCATACCGCCGGGTACGTGGACTATGCATGGCAATGGAAAGACGATCCGGATCGAATTGTGCCCAAGATCTCTTATGTGCGAGGTTTCAAGCCATGGGGCTGGATTGTGGGAACCGGTATCTATGTGGAAGATGTCCGAGAGGAGATAGCGTCTTTCAGCCGGAAGATGGCGCTTGTTTCATCCGTGATTCTGGTTTTGGCCCTGCTGTTTGCACTTTATATCATACTGGAGAGCGTCAAAAGCGAACGCAAAAGGATGGAGGCCGACGAGAAGCTTCATGAAAGTGAAAAAATGTTTCGAACATTGTGTGAGGAAGCGCCCTTCGGTATTTCCATCACGGGCTCGGATCGTCGTTACGAATATCTGAATCCAAAGTTCATTGACCTTTTCGGTTACACCCAAACGGATATCCCCGATAAAGAAACCTGGTTCATGAAGGCTTATCCCCATGAAGACTACAGAGAGAAGGTCCGCACAACCTGGCAGAACGACCAGCGGGGTGAAAACAAAAGTTTAATTGTAAAAAAAGGTATTGCCCGGGTTTTTATGGTCCGATGCAAAAATGGAGAGGAAAAAATAATTCGTTTTGGTGTCGTTCCCTTAAAAGAGGGAAAGCAATTTCTGACCTATCAGGATATTACCGAAGAATCCAGAATGGAATCGGCGCTCAAGGAGAGCGAGGAAAAATTTATGAGCCTTTACGACGAATCCAGTAAGGCTCTGGAAATATATCGCTCCTTTCTTCTCTCCTCAGCGGACGCAATTGTTCTTTACGATATGGCGGGAAGGGCTCAATATGTTAATCGGGCGTTTACGGAAATATTCGGCTGGACTGAGGAGGAAGTGCTTGACAAACGGATTCCATTTCTGCCCGAATCGGAGAGAGAAAGGGCGATGGCGGTTATCAGCGATATTGTAACCAACGGAACGCCCTGCCATAACCATATTACCCAACGGCTTACAAAGGATGGTCGCTTGCTGGATGTGAGCATCAGTGCCTCCCGATTTGAGACATATGAGGGTAAAGCATCTGGATTGTTTGTGATCCTTCGCGATATTTCTGAGAAGAAAGCCCTTGAGGCCCAATTTTATGAAGCTCAGAAAATGGAATCCGTTGGTACTCTGGCCGGGGGTATCGCTCATGATTTCAACAATCTGCTCATGGCAATCCAGGGAAATATTTCAATCATCCTTTTAAACCAGAGCCTGGATGATGGAGAATATGAAAGAATAAAGAACATCGAGCGATATGTACAAAAAGGTGCACATCTTACAAAACAACTGCTGGGGTTTGCAAGGGGGGGGGAAATATGAGGTAAAGCCCACAGACTTAAATGATCTGATCAGAAATAGTGTCACCATGTTTACCCAGGCAAAGAAAGAGATTACCGTCCATATGGAATTGGAGAAGCGTATCTGGATGGTGGCAGTGGACCGTGGCCAGATTGATCAGGTGCTGCTGAATCTTTATCTGAATGCAGCGCTGGCCATGCCCGAAGGGGGAGAGATGGTTGTCCATACAGAGAATCTATTCTTATCCCGGGACCATATGAAAGCATCTGATCTTGAACCGGGTCCATATGTCAGGGTTTCAGTGGTTGACGCAGGGGTGGGCATGGACGATGCCATCCGAAAAAAAATCTTTGACCCGTTTTTTACAACGAGGGCCGTGGGTGAAGGGACCGGGCTCGGACTTGCTTCAGCCTACGGCATCATTCGGAATCATGGCGGTGTCATCAATGTGGAAAGTGAGGCGGGTATGTGGACCACCATAAGTTTCTTGCTGCCCGCGGTTGTCACAACAAAGATTCGAGAGATTTTAGACTCACCTGAGACAATTCCCCTTATGCAACAACAATAAGGACCCTTCAAGCCTCACGCAAAGGTGCCAGGTTTTAAGAAAATATTTCTTTTTTCTTGACCTAGATCAATGCGTTTTCCTTTTTTCAGGTCATAATGAGGTCAAATATTGATGTGATTCAGTTTGCCATTGAGCAAAACGTGTCTAAATTAATACAAAAACGAACAGTTGAAAATTCAATAAGGGGGATATCATGAAATGCCCGGGACAGGACAGTCAGTATTGGAAACCGGGGGCGGTCTTTGATGTCAAATGTCCGGAATGCGGGAACGAAGTTGAGTTTTTTAAAGACGATCCCACAAGGAAATGCGCTAAATGCGGTCATCGTTTTCTTAATCCCGATCTCGATTTCGGGTGTGCTTCTTACTGCCCGCACGCGGAACAATGCATCGGGAACCTCCCGCCTGAACTCCTTAAAGGAAAGGAAGATTTGCTCAAGGACAGGGTGGCCATTGAAATGAAGCGCTATTTCAAAGTGGATTTTAAAAGAATCGGTCATGCGAGCCGTGTAGCTCGGTACGCCGAACAGATCGGCAGGGAAGAGCAGGGGAATCTCGCTGTTATTCTGTCAGCGGCATACCTTCATGACATCGGCATCAAGGAGGCGGAAAGAAAACACAACAGTACCGCTGCCCCATATCAGGAAAAAGAAGGGCCTCCCATCGCCAGGGAGATTCTGGTCAAACTGGGAACTGCCGAGGAAATTATTGACGAGGTCTGTCATATCATCGGCCATCACCATCATCCCGAAAAAGAGGAAACCGTTAATTTCAAGAGCCTTTACGATGCGGATTTGATTGCCAACCTGGAAGAAGCACAAAAGGAGAAACCCTCCGACAGGGAACAATTGGACCACATCCTGAAAAAATCATTCCTGACGGATAGTGGCCGAAAGCTTGCTGAAAAAACACTGTTGAAATAGGTAAAGGAGAAAGTCCATGAAAGTTATGCGAAAGATAATCGAAATAGATGATGAGCTTTGCGACGGGTGCGGCGAATGTGTGCCTGCCTGTGCCGAAGGCGCCATAGAGGTGGTGAACGGAAAAGCCCGCGTGGTGGCGGAAAAATACTGCGATGGATTGGGTGCCTGCATGGGTGATTGTCCCAATGATGCACTCCGGATTGTGGAGCGGGAAGCAGAGGATTTCGACGAAGAGGCGGTGGAAGCGTATCTGAAGGAAAAGGAAAAGAATTCGGAGAAAACACTTCCGGTTGCCGGGTGTCCCTCCTCCCAGATCCAGACTTTTATTCCCACGGGTGCAAAAGACGGCGGCACCTCGAAGCTTGCTCATGGGAATCTCTCTCACTGGCCGGTTCAGATTCATCTCATCCAGCCCCATGCCCCTTTTCTGAAAGGTGCGGATCTGCTGGTTGCGGCGGATTGCACGGCATTTGCTTACGCCAATTTTCACCAGGATTATCTGAAGGGAAAGGTGGTCATGATCGGATGTCCTAAATTTGATGATGCGGAAGCCTATATTCAAAAGTTCACGGATATTTTCAAGACAGCGGACATCAAAAGCATTACGGTTCTGGTTATGGAAGTGCCCTGTTGTTCAGGATTGCCCGTGATGATCCAGCGCGCCATGGGGGCTGCAAATAAAGAGATTCCAATGGAAATCCAGGTGATCAGTACCCGCGGAAAGGTGTTGAAAAACAATGAAACCCCCTTGGGTAACCTTCAGGCAATAGGTTGAGGGGGGCGGCAAAATAAAGAGCGGGGCCTTCATCAGAGGGCCCCGCTCTTTTTGTTTGGGGGATGTTATCCCTTGATGATTCTGGGAAGCATCATGTGGTGGTGCGGGCAGATGGAAACGGGATTCTGGTATGCACAACCGGCAAAGGCCGCAATGTATTTTCTCAACATGGGGAATGAGACGATTTCATCCACATAGCCCCTGTTGGCGCAATATACGGGTCTGGACTGGTCATGATACTGTTGGGCCAGGTCGTTCATCTTTTCAATGACGGGCCCCAGGGGGTGACCGGCATCCTTTTCCTTGACCAGCCGTCGCGCAAAGGCAGCGGCAGCGGCTGTTTCACCATGCATCACATAAATCTCCGTGGTGGGAGTCCCAAGGGTAAAGGCATTATGATTATTGCTGGTGGGTCCTCCCATGATGTAATGGGCTGCTGCGGTCCCTTTCCTGAGTACAATACAGATCTGGGGGACGTCCGTCTGTTCGATGGAGTAGATGAGGGATTGTCCCAGACCCAGAAGTTCCGCTTTTTCGGCAATATCCCCCACATCGATGCCGGATGTGTCCTGGAACCACACGATGGGAACCCGGTCGCGGCCACAGAGGGTGACAAATTCATTCATCTTGATCAGGCCCTGGCGGTACAGCTTTCCGCCAATCCCGGGATAGGGGGCGTATTCAGGGTATTTGGCACCCAGGAACCCCTGGCGGTTTCCGATAAACGCCATCAGAAATCCATTGATTTTGGCCAGCCCCGTATAAACTTCAGGACCGTAGCCGGGCCGGAATTCCATGTGCTCACTGTTGTCAAAAATGCGGGCCATCATTTCGTCCAGGCTGTAACTTCGCTTTTGGTTGAAGGCCACGATGCTGTTGATGTCTTCACCTGCAAATTTGGGTTCCTTGGGTTCAGCCACCCTGAAAAAGTTGGGATCATAGGCGGGACACATGTCCACATATTTCTTGAGAGAGTCCAGGACACCTTCTTCGGTTTCGTAGACTTCTTTAAAAAAGCCCGTTTCATTGAAATGGATGGGAACGCTGCCCGGGGGAACCTCCTTGAAGTGGCGCGTGGATTCGATCAATTGCTCGGCACCATCCTCATCAAATTTTCCCTTGGGGCTCATGCCGCTGACGATGCCCCCCCCGCCGACTGCGATATTGGCGTCCTTATGGGCCAGCAGTATGGTGGGGCTGATTCCCTGGTAGCCGCCGCCTGCCGGATTGGTGCCGTAAATGCCGGCCAGAATGGGCACGCCCAGTTTTTCAAGCTCCGCATGGCGGAAAAAAGTGGTGCCGTTGCCGCGACGGTTGGCATAGACTTCCTGCTGTTCCGGCAGTTTGACGCCGCTGCAGTTCACGATCCAGACCAGGGGGACGTGGAGCCGTTTTGCCATGTCCGTGACCCGAAGCTGATTGTCTGCCTGTCCGGCGATCCAGGCACCGGCCATGACCTTGTTATTGAAGCCGATGACCACAACCCATTTGCCGTTGATTTTAGCCAGTCCATCAATGACCCCGGTGGTGCCTTCCTCATTGAACTGGGGATCATAGAGGGTGTGAAGCGGACACCAGGTGCCTGGATCGATGAGGTAGTCGATGCGTTCCCAGACATTCAGCTGTCCGCGTTTTTTGAGGATTTTTTCAGGGAGGCCTGTGTTTTTGACGGCCTCAACCGCCTCGGCCACTTGTTTTTCCACCCCTTGAATGCTGTTTACGTTTTCCTTGGCAGATTCGATCTGCTTTTCGGTAAGGGGCTTGCCGAAAGGGGTCATCTCTTCAAAGTAAGGTTTCATCGTTTCCTCCGTTTATCGTCCCTTACCGGTTCGCTTTTCGAATGCCCAACTGATCCAGGGCAATGATCCACTTGCAGATATTGGATGAGCCTTCCACCATTTGATAGGTGGGTGCATCCCGGTAATAACGCGCTACCGGGTATTCTGTTGAGTAGCCGTAGGCACCGAGAATTTTCAGGGCCACCTGGCTTGCCTTGACGGCAATTTCTCCTGCCAGATATTTGGCCTGAGCCACTTCAAGGGTGTTCCCAAGGTTGCCCTGGTCCTTTTGCCAGGCCGCCTTGTAAACGATCAGTCGGGCTGCTTCAATTTCCGTGGTAATCTGCGCTACCATGTCTTGGTTCATCTGGAACTGGCCGATGGGTTTCCCGAACTGCTCTCGTTCCTGACAATAGGAGGTGACCGCATCCAGACAGGCCTGGGCCAGGCCGATGCCTCCGGCAGCGGCGGAAAGGCGGGTTTGATTCAGGGAGCCGAAGACAATTTTGGCGCCGTCGCCCGGTTTTCCCAGAATATTTTCTTTGGGGACCTTGGTGTCCTCTAGATAGATTTCGCCGGTTGGTGATGATCTCGATCCCATCTTGTCCAGATCCGTTGTGGAAATACCGTTGAAATTTTTGGGTTCAATCACGAATGCGGAAAGCCCTCTGCCTCTGGCTTCCTTGTCCGTATAGGCATAAAAAATGAGGGCATCGGCCACACTGGTATTGGATATCCAGGTTTTTGAGCCGTTCAACAGCCAATGGTCCCCTTTGTCCTGTGCGGTGGATTTCATGGCCATCACATCGGAACCGGCATTGGGTTCGGTAATGCCGAACCCGCCCATGTATTCGGCGCTCACCAGTTTCGGAATGTACTTTTTCTTGACGTCGTCATCGGTGCTGTAACGGTAGATGGTAAAAGCGCAGCCGAGGGTCAGCATGTTGATTTGAACGCGAAGGGAACTGGATGCCCGGGCAATTTCTTCGGTTAAAATCATGGCAGCCAGCCATCCCATTTCGTTTCCGCCGTATTCTTCAGGGATAACGGTGCCGAAAAAGCCGAGCTCTCCCATGGGCTTGATGACTTCTTCGTAGGGAAAATAATGTTTTTCATCCCATTCGTCCGCAAAGGGAGCGATTTTTTCAGCGGCAAAATCACGGGCCATATCGCGGAGCATTTGCAACTCTTCGCTTAATCCAAAATCCATAAGTGAACCTCCTTCTTTGAAGCAAAGTGTATTAACGTAAATCTGAATGGTATCTCTTACAGCATGAAAAGAGAATTGGCAACAGATTAATTCACATTGTAGCTACATTTTAACTTTTTTCTTTCAGGGCTCTCCTGGTTCCCCATTTTGATTTTCCGCTGTTTTTTTCATTTCCTCATTGACATTTAGTTCAGAAGGTCCTAGAAAAGCGAAACTACTAAGGATAATAGGTTAGAAGATAAACGGAGGAGGTTAATTGATGGAACCGCTAACCATAAATCGAAAAGAGAGCAGATTAAGGGTTGCTCCGGAATGGGCGGATGTCTGCTTCACCTGCGGCACGTGTGCAGGTGGGTGCCCTGTTACCGGTATTGACGGCCTGGACCCCAGAAAGGCCGTGCGAATGGCTGCTCTTGGCCTGGACCAGGAGCTGATCGATTCACGCTTCCCCTGGATCTGTACCCTATGTGGGCGCTGTGAATATGCCTGCCCTCAAGGGGTGGAAATTTTGAAAATGATGCGAACGGCCAGAGGCCTTCGCGAAAGGGACAAGGTTCCGGGTCCCATTCACAAGGGTGTGGCCATGTGTCTGGAAAGGGGAAACAATCTCGGCATTCCCAAGGATGATTTCCTCTTCCTTCTGGCGGATCTGGCCAAGGAAATGGATGAAGATGAGGGATTACCGGGTTTTTACGCCCCCGTGGACAAGAAGGGTGCCAATATCCTGGTGACCGTTAATTCCAAGGAGCCTTTCGGAGAACCGGACGACATGAAGTTCTGGTGGCGCATTTTTTATGCGGCCAGGGAAGACTGGACTACCTCATCCACGGAGTGGGAAGGGGTTAACTGGGGCCTTTTTTCAGGGGATGATGAGTCCATGAAGGAGGTTGCCGGACGGATTGTAAAGCATCTGGAGGAACTGGAGTGCAGCACGCTACTCCTCCCCGAATGAGGCCACGCTTATTTCGCGACTAGGCTTAGTCTGCAAACGTGGTTTCCCGAAGTATTCGATAAAGTCCGAGTCGTATCCGTTCATGAACTCTTGAAAGAGTATATTGAAACCGGCCGGATCAAGCTCGATAAATCCATTCATGAAGAACTCACCACGGTTCATGATCCCTGCAATTACGGTCGAAAGAGCATGAAGACCTTTGGCGAGGCTTTTTTCGATGAGCCCCGTTGGGTGACCCAGCAGTGTTGTGAGAATTACGTGGAAATGTACCCGACCCGCATGAACAATTTCTGTTGCGGCGCCGGTGGTGGCGCCTGGGCCATGCCCTATGATGCGGAACGGATCTATTACGGGCGCGTAAAAGCCCAACAGATCATAGACACCAAGGCCGAGATGGTGATTGCGCCATGTCACAACTGCCGTGACCAGATTATGAAGGGCCTGACAAAAGAGTTTGATCTGGGTATCGAGACGAAGTATCTGTGGGAATTGGTGGCTGACTCACTGGTCATTGAACCCTGGACCGAAGAAGAGATCAAAGCGGCCAATGAACTGAGAGACGCCCAGTACGAAAGGGACGATATCGATCTGGAAGATATGGAATGGTAGGAGGCTTTACCATTCGAACAGGATAAAAGGTTTTTTATAGAGAAAAGGCCCCACATAATCGGGGGCCTTTTTTTTTGAGAAAAGCTTGAATGCCAAATTCAAGAATCAGCAACCCTCATCTTCAACAATGACGAAGGCAGGTTTTTTCTTGGGTTTAGGTGGCGGCGGGGTTTTGGCTGCGGGCGGCGCGGCCTGCTGTCCAGATTGCGTGGATGTACCGGGCATGGTGAGATTTGCATTCTTTTCTACCTTTTCGGCCAAAGCAAAAATCACGGCTTGATCATAATATGCCCAGGCGGACACAGACGAAGGGTCTGCCTGAACCGCTTTTCGAAAATATTCCTTTGCGTCCAGGTATTTTCCCTGTTGATAAGCTCCCTGACCATGCTGTATCATTTTTGCACAAAAAGCTTTGTCGGGGCCTTTCCGGGATGACTCTTCCGCTGATACAGTTAGTGGAAAGAGCAGAAACAGTATCAGGAAAAGACCTGGTAGGGATTTCAGAAAAAACTTTATTTCCATGGGATCTCCTTTCTGGCACATTTTAAGTGGACGAATATTTGAGGGCAAGTAAAAGTACCAAGCACAGCGGCTTTTGTCAATATGGGAAACAGCGGTATGGCTGATAAAGGGAGTTTTTTGATGTCCTTCCGATCGGAAAAAGTGTCTAGCGATCTTGGGTTGAGGCCTGACTTGAACGGACGTCCCGAAAAACTGTCGCATATTCATTTGATGGGTGTATGTGGAACAGGCATGGCGTCACTTGCGGGAATGCTCAAAGAGCAGGGATACGTGGTTACCGGTTCAGATGCGAATGTTTACCCCCCCATGAGTCTGCTTCTTGAATCCCTCGGAATCCCGGTGTTTGACGGCTATGGACCCGGAAACCTGTCACCGGAACCTGATTTGGTTATCGTGGGTAATGTGATAACCAAGGTGAACCCCGAGGCTGTTGAACTTTCACGCCTCAGGTTGCCGTATCTTTCCTTTCCTCAGGCCATCAGGCAGTTTGCCATCGGGGATAAAAAATCCATTGTCATCAGCGGTACCCACGGCAAGACGACGACCTCTTCATTGATTGCCTGGATCCTGGAGACGGCCGGGATGGATCCGGGTTTTATGATTGGTGGCATACCCCGCAATTTTGAAACGAATTTCAAGTTGGGTAAAGGGCGTTATTTTGTCATTGAAGGGGATGAATATGATTCCGCTTTTTTCGATAAAGGTCCAAAGTTTCTACACTATAACCCGCTGTTTGTCATTCTGACCAGTATCGAATTTGATCATGCGGATATTTACCGGGATCTGGACCATGTGATCGGCAGTTTTCGAAGGCTCATCGATTTGATTCCCACCGATGGACGTCTGATTGCCAATGGCGACGATGAAACCGTTTGTCGTGAAATCAAGCGGGCGGTATGTGGGGTTGAAACCTACGGTTTTGGCAAGGGCAATCACTGGCAGATCGCCGATATGGCTGATTCGAAAGCATTTACCACAGTTGAGGTGGTCCAGGGCGGAAAGGTACAGACAACCTTTGAAACGCTGCTTTTTGGTCGTCATAATATCTCAAATCTACTGTCTGCGGTCGTTCTGGCGCACGTTCTGGATGTGCCCCAGGATGCCCTGTTCAGGGCGCTGAAAACGTTTAAGGGTGTCAAGCGGCGCCAGGAGATACTAGGCGAGAAAAAGGGCATTATGGTGATGGACGATTTTGCCCATCACCCCACGGCGGTAAAAGAAACCGTTCAGGCTGTGAAACAGAAGTATCCCCATCGGCGTCTGGTTGTGGTATTTGAACCCAGAAGCAACTCCAGCCGTCGGAATATTTTTCAGGCGCAATACACCGGTTCATTTGATGATGGAGATGTTATGATGATTCGTGAACCCCCCATGATGGAGAAAATTCCTGTGGCGGAGCGGTTCTCAGTCAGGCAACTGGTTTCCGATCTGGGGTCAAAGGGGCTTGAGGCCCATTGTTTTGCGGACACGGATTCCTTACTGGCGTCTTTGTTGTCCGGAAGCAGGGCAGGGGATATAGTGCTCATCATGTCCAACGGCGGTTTTGATAACCTGCACCAGAGATTGCTCAAGGCCATATGAAAGGTTGATGGTCCAGACAGAAAAATAGAAAGGCTTCCGGCCGGATTGGGCCGGAAGCCTTTCAGAGGGTATTCAGCGCGCGTTGGGGGTGTTTTCTCTGGTGCCGGAGGTCGGAATCGAACCGACACGAACGCAAGGTTCACTGGATTTTGAGTCCAGCGCGTCTACCAGTTTCACCACTCCGGCAAATGATTGATATGCTGGGGAGGACTTGAAACGGTTCCCCATATATCCAAAATTTATAATCTATAATTATACAAAAATTGTGAAAAGATTGTCAATATCATATTGACACGAGTAAACACTTTCTGTTATGAAAGATGAGTTTTGAGGGGCTGTAGCTCAGATGGGAGAGCGCATGACTGGCAGTCATGAGGTCAGGGGTTCGATCCCCCTCAGCTCCACCAGCAAAAACAAGGACTTATGGCGAAACGCCGTGAGTCCTTTTTTGGTTTAGGCGCCTCATTTACCACTCTCTTATCACCTTTTGTCGGTTTCTCACTGATTGCTAATCGAAAGATCAATAAAACCCTTGCATCCAAATGGTTCAAGTAATATGGTTCAGGGGTTAAGAACTTCACCATTAAAGATAAGGGCATTAGTGATACAGAGCCCTTCATAAGCGATCTGATTAAACGTTACCTACCATCGTGAAGAATTGACGAATTTGATGAGGGTGGACCATTTGAGCCTCGATACCGATGTTTCATAGGCACTTCCATGACAGATGATTTGAAATCTGCCTGTAGTATAAATAAAGGTTCAAAAAGGATATTTAGCTGTTTATTGCCTGCCCTCCTAGTAGTAGCCGCGATTTTTCTGGCGGTTCACTTTTCAGGAGGTTTTACCACAGGGCCTTTGTTTGCCGGAGGAGATGACGCCGAGTTTGAATTCGTAGGCCATTATTTCTATAAGAATCTCTCCCTATTTCCACTGCCTCATCTAAATTTTCATACGGACCAAATTTTCTATCCTTACGGTGTCAATGCCGTTCACGAGCCTTGGGCCATTGAACGCGAATATTTTTTCAGCCTACTTTTCAGCCTTTTCGGTACAGGGCCATGGCTTTTTATCTATTATATATTTTCCTTACTGATAACCTGCCTTGGGCTGTTTGCCCTTTTCAAAAAAGATTTCGGTGTTTTAAAAGCATCCCTTGCAGGCCTTGTGGCTGTTTTCTTCAATTTTTATGCCCTTGCCAAATTCCCTGGACACTTTTCCATATCCGTACTGCACTGGACCATACTCGGCATCGCCGTGGACTACTTGCTGATTCGCCGCATTACAGCGCGTGAAAACATATCCCTGCGCTTGGTTCTGTTGCGGTGTCTTTTAACTGTTCTCGCCCTAGGATTAGGGCTTGGATATGCTACCGGAGCATCGCTGTTTTCATTGACTGTCTGTGGCCTTTATGCGCTGTTTTTTTTGCTGGGCTACCGTCTGAAAAAACGGGAAGCGCCTTATAGGCTTAAAGAACTTATGAAAAACTGGCGGCAAGAGATTATAAACCATAAAAGGCACTGTATCGCCCTTTTACTTGGCACCGCCGTTTTCATCTTTCTTTACGTTCCCATAGTGCTGCAAATTTATTTAGCTACCAAAGAGTTTGAAGGTATGCCACAAGGCGCCATGTGGTCTTCTCCATGGAGACTTCTTATACCATGGCTGCCATGGTTTAACCCATCTATGAGCGAACCGACTTGGCTAAAGGGCCTGATAAATGATTTGCCGGAAGGTCCCGGCGCTGGCAGTCCGGGCTTTTTTTTGCTTTTTGCCGCCCTTGTGGGAATACTTTTTTCCCGCCGCAAAGCGGCTCTTGTGCCTTTCATAATCATGTTTATCTGGATATCGGTTAACCAACCCTATAAGGGTCTTTCACTCACCGTCTTTCCCTGGTTTACATACGCACGTGTAGGCTCCCGCTTTACCATGCTCATGGCCCCGCTGCTCACAATTTTCGCACTTGGAGTTCCTCTCTCAAAATTCAAAAAATCATATCTGGTCGCAGCATCTTTTGTGCTGTTGGCTGTGATCGGAGCAGTAGAGTTTTACACTTTTACAAATTACTATCACTATCGGGCACCCAATGTCCCTGAAGGCTTTTATAGCTACATGAATACTGTTAAAAATACACCGGGCGAGGCGGTGCTGGACTGGCCCTTCTGCGTTGCCGGTGGCAACGGGGTGGGCACAAATCTTTTGGGACGCTTTTACCACTTAAACAACGCGGTGGGCTTTATGCAGCGCTATCATGGCAAAAAAATTGTCGGCAACTACTTTGGCCGCCTTTCTGTGACGCAGATTGAACCTTTTTTGCGGGCCGGCTGGTACAAGATGTTTCATCCAGATAACCCCAACTATTTCAAGTCAAAGCGTCAGGCAATACCCATGACCGAACCGGAGTGGGCTTTCTTTGATAAATTTTACACTCTGAATGATTTTTGCGGCATAAACCTGTACCCTAGTCTGCTGGCGCCTGGCGACCAACAGAAATTTTATGAGCGTTTTGGAAAACCAGAGATCAGTTCGACAGTTGCTGGTGGTTTAGAAGTCGTTTTCATAGCCAAAGATCAAAAGCGCCGCAGCATGGTTAATAAACTTGAGGGCAAAGAAATTACCTATTTGCCCCCTGTTGAACCCGGCAACACAATTGACATGGTCAAACCAGAAATACCTTCCGAAATAAACGCCACCGGCATGTTCAAACTGGCCAGTAGCAAGATCGGCCTCGTGCGCGTTGCTGGAAACGCAACGGAACTGTTTTTTAAGAGCGAAAACCAGCAAGCCGCAGAACTTGTTATAGCTTGTTATATAAAATCACCAACCACTCTGGTTATCAACAAAAAGCCAGTTATGATGTATCCTATTCAAATTCCCTGGTAGATTCAGCTAAAAAAATGATGAAATGAA
>CAYSFQ010000014.1:0-27220 GCA_964430575.1 uncultured Desulfobacteraceae bacterium | reverse complement strand
GTGAAGCGGATAAGGGAATAACAGTATGGCCGGCGTTTCAATCAACAATCAACAAGCCGACTCCGCCAAAGTAGCGAATGCTACGACGGCCGGATCAACAAGCCGACTCCGCCAAAGTAGCGAATGCTACGACGGCCGGGTCAACAATCGAATAAAAGTCATCATCGTAATCCCCGTTTATAACCATTGCGCAACACTCAGGGGAGTGGTTGAAAAAGTATGCCGGCTGCATGATGCGGTCATGGTGGTGGATGACGGCAGCACGGACGGTGGGTGGGAAACCGTCCTCGATCTTGATGTTCACAGGGTTCGTCATTCCCACAATTTCGGCAAGGGCGCGGCCATTCTGACCGCGGCAAGGGAAGCCGAAAAACTGGAGATGACCCATATGGTGACCCTGGATGCAGACGGACAACACGATCCCAATGATCTGCACCTTTTCATTACGGCCATGCACCGATCTCCCCGTGCTATTGTGGTGGGCAAGCGTAATTTTGAAACCGGCTATGTGCCGTCCGGATCCCGCATCGGCCGCCGCATCTCAAATTTCTGGCTAATGGTTCAAACCGGCCGGTTACTGGGAGATACCCAGAGCGGTTATCGCGGCTATCCCGTCCGGGTGCTGAATGCCCTGAAACTGCGCGAACGCCGTTACGCTTTTGAAAATGAGGTATTGGCAAAGGGGGCCTGGGCCGGAATTGAACTTCTGGAGGTGGATGTTTCAACCTTTTATCCGGCTGATGAAGAACGGGTTTCCCATTTCCATCTGTTCAATGATAACGTGAGGCTCAGCCTGCTCAATGCGCGGCTGACGTTCAGGGCCATGATTCCCTGGCCGCACCGAAAACTGCCTTGATATGAATACCGTCCACAAAAAGATTTTTCAGCAGATGGTTTGCTTCTTTTCCCTGGCTTTTTTAGTCGGCGTAGGGTCACCGTTTTTCCCATCAGCCTTGTTTGATGCCCATGCTGCAGATCCCGAGGGCATTCAACGGTTCAACCATGAAGTCCATGCCACACTGGAACATATTTCGCCGGTGACACTGGCCTATCACCGCCTCAAAGCAGTCCTCACAAACCATGGCAACGAAAGGACTGTTCCCTTTGTCTTGCCTGCAACTTCACATGCCCTTTCAAATCCCCTTTCCCTGCCGGCGCTGGCTCGGAGGTTGACGGATCAAACGGGCGGTTTGACTCCCGGTTCCAAAACAGCGGATGTCACACCCGAAAGGGCCTTGGGGGAGTTTATTTCAAAAACAGCAAAGACCTTTTCCCTGAGACTTGACGAAAAGGGCCTGATGGCATCACCGCCGGTTGATATTGAAGACCCCTTTTCCATTGACTCTCTCACGGATCGAATGGCAACTGGAATGGCTTCAGCCAATCTTTGGGTGAAAAATGCATTTTCCGATATCTCACCTGAAGAAAAGAGCCGTTTGCTGAAATTGTTTCCCCGGGCGATGGATGTTTTCTTAAACGATGACAACCTCTCAGACAGGGATACATCCCGCATTATTGCTTCAGCAGAAAAGGTCCACATGGCCCATTTGCTGCGCGGGCTTGGGGTGCTTTCAACCCTTTTTGCCGATGATTTTCTGGCCATAATCCCCCTGGTGGGATCGGACGCACCGGTTTTACCCTTGGATCACAAAAAATACCCTGGATTGAAAGGGCGATTTCTGGCAATCCGTGAAACACCGGCGGGCCTGATGTTGGTCGGTGATCAGGGACCGAATGTTTATGGTATGGATGCTGCCCTGATTATCGATCTGGGGGGAGATGATCTATATATCAACAATGCCGGGGCACCCGTTTATGAAATCTACAAAAGAGCGGTTTCAGGGATTCGCTACCCCACCGCGGTGGTGATTGATTTTGAGGGGGATGATCGCTATATAAGCTCCCGATTCGCTGCCGTGGCCTCAGGATTTTTTGGTCTGGGGTTAATCCTGGATATGGCGGGAAATGATTTTTATGGCGGGGGGCAGCTGTCGTTGGGTGCTTCTTTTTTCGGTATGGGCTGTTTGATGGATATGGCGGGGAATGATACATACGTGTGCACGGAGGGTGGGCAGGGGTGTGCGTTTTTCGGTGCAGCGTGCCTGTTTGATGGTAAAGGAGACGATCTGTATCAAGGCGCCAAATTCGTTCAAGGCTTTGGCGGACCTATGGGTTTAGGGCAGCTTCATGACTTAAAGGGGAAGGACCATTACCGCGCCGGCTGGAAACATGGCTCAAGCTATGGCACAAAAGGCATCTACCAGGCCTGTTCACAGGGGGTGGGATGGGGTTTTAGAAAACATGCTGCCGGCGGTATCGGCATTCTCCTTGATTCCGGCGGGGATGATATCTACGAAGCCGGTAACTTTTCCCAGGGGACCGGTTATTTCCTGGGCCTGGGAGTACTCAGGGATAATGCCGGACACGATGTCTACAGGGGCAGCCGGTATTGCCAGGGTGCTGCGGCCCATCAGGGGGCAGGCGCACTGTTGGACTTTAACGGCAACGATGTCTATTCTGGGAAAATCGCAGCGAATCAGGGCGCGGCCTGGGACCTTTCCGTGGCCTGCTTAGTGGATTATACTGGAAATGATTGCTACAAAGCGGGTGATCTTTCTTTGGGAGCCGGGGCTCAGAACGGCATGGGGTTGTTCTTTGATGGAGAAGGGAACGATCGGTATGAAAGTCCAGAAAGTTCACTGGGGTTCAGCGGCGATCTTTCCTACGGGGGCGGCAGGAATGCCGGCAACATGGGGATATTCCTGGATGTGGGCGATGGCAGGGATTATTTCGCCGTGAAAGGCAGAAAAAACAATATGTTTGATGTCCAAGGGAACATGGGAATTTTTCTGGATGAATAACGATATAAATGTTAAAGAAGTTGGGAGTAGTAACATTTTTCGATTGTTCTGGCCTGTAACCACGCTTATTTACTGGCTCGGGACCAGCCTGCTTCATCTTGAAATATCCAAAATCATTGTATCCCCTGTTTCCACGTCCCTGGGGCCCATGGAAATAGATCTGGGCACCCCTGCCAATTACAGCCGCCATTTCGCATGGGGCCTTCTGATTCTGGGCGCTTTTTTTGTGCTCTTTACGGCTGTCAAAGGAAAAGCCCGTCTGCGGACCATTGGTTATTGGATCATGTGGGGGGCGGCTGTTTATGGGGCGAACCGATTGCTGGTTTTTTCACCCAATGAATATGTACACTATCCCCAATATGCGATTCTCGCGGTGTTGCTGGTGGCCTGGCGGGATCCCCACCGCGAAAAATGGCCCATTGGGAACCTCATCTTCTGGGGGACGGCCTTGGGGGTCGCGGATGAGTTGATGCAGTACTTTTTTATCTGTCCGTCCTATGGGGATTATCTTGATTTTAACGATTTTTTGTTGAACGAACTGGGTATTGCTGCCGGGCTTCTTCTGGTTTACGGCTTTAAAGAGCAGGGGGCAACGATCAAACCCCTTTTGCCCATTTACAAAACCAGGGCTTTCAAAACAATCATCATCAGTTTTGCAATCGTCTCACTTCTCATTTTAACGGATCGCCTGAAAATAACACCGCCTGAAAAGATACCGCCGGGGAAAATTTTTGCGGTAAACGACAGAACGACCCTTTATCTTGAACGAATACCAGGAATAACGGGCGCCTGGAATCACGCTGCGGATGGAAGCGCCTACTATGTGCTCTCACCGGCAGCAGGGCTGATTTTGCTGTTTGTCCTGGGGTTTCTATTTGCCTCGTTTGACCCTCGGGTTTTGAAACAAATCGGTTTTAGGCGCAGACCGGTCCGTCTGCCCTGACCCGCGTATTTTGATTTCTCATGCGAATCGTACTGGTTCATCCAACGGGATCCAACTGGGTTCCCGGAAAAAAAGATATCTCGGCCGTCGCCAACCGCATGGCCCCTTTGGGATTGCTTTCCATCGCGGCATATCTGGAACGGGAAGGCCATGAGACCTTTGTTCTGGATTGCCTGGGACCCGGAGCTGCAAAAAGCAATGCCGCCCATGTTCAAAGCATCCTTCAAAAAGATCCGCATATGGTGGGTTTTTCCGCCACAACTTCCGGATTTCTGGACGGTTATGATCTGGCGGTTAGGATCAAAGCCCGCCGCCCTCATATCAAAACGGTTTTTGGCGGTGTGCACATATCCGCTTTGGGTTCAACACTTCTGAACGGTTATGAGGCCATTGACTATCTTTGTCTGGGGGAAGGCGAAGCGACCCTGGCTGAGCTGGCCTCCGGAAAAGCACCGGCCCATGTGAGCGGACTGGCCTGGAGAGACGGCGACCAGGCGGTGCTCAATCCACCGCGGCAGCAGATACCGGACCTGGATGATCTTCCCTTCCCGGCCTATGAAAAGCTTCTAGGATTTCCGAAAGGATACAACCTGCCCCTTTTCAGCTACATTCATACCCCCGGGGCCACCATGGTCACCAGCCGGGGATGTCCCTACCAATGCTCATTCTGCGACCGTTCCGTTTTCAGCCGCGGGTACCGCTACAATTCGGCGGCCTACGTCTATGCCCACGTGGCCTGGTTGAGAAAACGTTTCGGCGTTCGTCATATTAATATTTACGATGACCTGTTTACGGCCAACAGAAAACGTATCACCGAGTTCTGCAGCCTGCTGATTTCAAAGCCCCTGCACATGCAGTTTAATTGTGCCGTGCGCGTGGGCCATTGCGATGATGACCTTCTGGAAATGCTGAAGGCGGCCGGTTTCCTGCAGCTTTCCCTTGGGATCGAGACCGGGGATGAGCACCAGATGGCCGTGCACAAGCCGGGAGTACACCTTGAAGCGGTTCGTGATACGGTGCGGCGCATTCAGGCCAAGGGGCTCAGGGCCAAGGGATTGTTTATGATGGGTCTCCCCGGCGAAACCCGGGAATCGATTCTGAAAACCACTGAATTTATCCTCTCCCTGGGGCTTGACGATATGAATATGAGTAAATTTACGCCTTTCCACGGCGCTCCCCTGTGGAATTCCATTCGGGATGAGGGCACACTGGATGAGGACTGGCGAAAGATGAACTGCTTGAACTTTGTTTTTGTGCCTGAGAGTATCGATTCCAGGGAGGTTCTTGAACAGCTTTATAACCAGCATGTGAAGCGATTTTATTCGGACCCGGCATGGCGAAGGCGGTTTCGGAGCCGCCTGTGGGAACACCGTCTAAGCCTATACTATTTTCTACGGCATTTGCCCAGTTTCCTGAGTGCCAAGCGGAATTTTGAACCGGAAAAACACTAATCCCAATCCCTGGCGGATCGCCTTATTTTTTTCCTCAGGGTTTTGATTCTTCCCCTGTTGATTTTGGGCTGCGGACGTTTTTCCCGTTAAATGTTTTATCAAAAAATCGTTTTGTATCCTCTGGCAGAGACGTAAATTTTAAAGAGACAGTGACACGGGAAGGGGTCGTCGTGGGCGGATCAATAGATGTGACTTTTGCATAGATCTCAGAGAGTGATGAGGTCCCGGTGGAAACCAAAAGAATTTTGAGATTCGAAAACAGCCCCACTGCCTCGTCGAGTGAGGCCACGGCACCAGATGGGGAAAGCCCTGTTATGTGGCCTGGTACCGCTCTTTCCGATACCGCTTTGCCCTCCACGACAAAACAGGTTATCGCCAGCGGTGCATCAAGACCCCTGAATTCCTCAGGCGCCATCTCATACAAAGAAACTTCGTATTTTCCTTTTATACCCTTGACATCATAGAGTGTCACCGGTTGATCGATACCCTTAAACCGGACGTCCATGGTGTCCTGAACGTGAACCTGAGATTCTAGCTTCTGATACGTGCTGGGGCTGATCAAGATTTGCCCACCAACGCTATAGGCTTCGATCCGATAAGCTGTATTTAAGGCGGAGCCGATGGCGGTGTGTTTTGACCGCTTTTCCGAGCCGATATTCCCAACGACCACTTCTCCAGTGTTAATGCCGATACCCATGGAAAGTTCCGGGAGGTTCAATCGTTTTTGCTCTCGGTTGATTCCCCGCATGGCGTTCTGCATTTCGATGGCGCATGCTACAGCTCGTTCAGGGTCATCGTCAGCACGCAGGGGGGCCCCGAAAAAAACGAGGATGCCGTCCCCCTGCAGGTCATCCACTGTCCCTCGATAGCGAGCAATGATTTCCAACATCTGTTTAAGGTAACGGTTGAGGATATCGATAACCTCATGGGGTGCCATCCTGGCTGACAATGCTGTAAATCCCCTGAGATCAGAGACCAGGAAGGTGACGTCACGCGTTTCGCCGCTCATTTTCAACCCGTCAGGCGAACCCAGCAGTTCATCGACCACTTCATCTGTCAGGTAACGGCCAAAAGTTCTGCGAATAAAATTTCGGTCCGTTTCTGCCCTGACATAGCGGTAAACAACGATGGAGCCTACAGCAAGGGCAAGGATGAATAAGGGACGTATGATAGGAAAAATGAGGTTTCCGTAAAGAAAGCCCGCACCCGCAATGCCAATGTAAAACACCGCGACCGCGATGCTCCCCAGAGAAAAGGTGAGGGATGAAAACCTGAGCGAAAGTGAAAACAGTATGATCAGCAATAGCATTTTAATCGCAAACTTTTCTTGGCCCGAAAGTTCCCTTAAAAACGACTCCTGAAGGATGGTGTGTATGATATTGGCATGCAGGCCACTTGAAAGGAAATTGGCATCGGTCGGTACAGGGCCCAGGTCTGATGATCCTGTCAATACCTCTGATACCATGATGATCTTCCCCTTCAATTCGTCTCGCCACATCTCCATTTCATCACGATCATCCGATGCGTAAAAGAGGTCGGCAAAGTTGTAGTGTTTCATGCGCTGCCATGGGCCTATGAAGTTAATCAGCATATTCCCATGTTGATCGATCGGGATTACGATTTCTTGTGCCGATGATTCTCCGGGTCTTTTGGCATTATTGAGTGTAATCGATTTCCCTGGCCTGACCACTATTTTGTCCGGGGGGACTCCGAGATAGTTACAGATACCCCTGAAGGCAAAGCTTGGATAAAATGCTCCCTTAAACCTGACCAAGAGTGGTATTCTGCGATTGACCCCATCGGGATCAGTCGTGATGTTGAGATAGCCTAACCCCTTAGATACTGATGCCAGTTCCGGAAAGGTAATGAGAGGTTTGATCCCTTGATAAAGATCCTTGGGATCCCCATCGACGACCACATGCCACTCCGTTAGCTCGAGGTACTCGGCCTCATTTGAATCCTTTTTAAGCTCCCGACTTTTTTGACCTCCCTTTTTTTCTAAATTAAATGCCATTCCAAAATATACATTACCGGCTTCTTTTGTGGCGTTTATCAATGCACGGTCTTCAGCCTGATCTGAACGTGCGGCAAAAATGAAGTCGTACATTTGGGCTGATACGTTCATCTGGGCCAGGTTTCGAATCACCCGCGCGTAGTGAGAGCGGTCAAGATAGAAAGTCTTCAGTTTTTTAAGGCTGGTGTCGGAAATATCCACATGGACAATGGTCCCGTCGTATTCGGGCTGGAAATGGGATGAGGATGATCTGAATAGAAAAAGGCGGTCAACCGCCTTTGCATTCCACATCTCAAAGAGGTTGGGGAGGAGCCAGAAACATAGGTGGGCCGCCAAATAAGTGCCTACAATCAAAAGGATTGTAACTTGAATATGTTGTCTTTTATTTGTGATCAATAGTAAATGTCTTGCTGTAGAAATTTGTTCCCAAGACCTCAGATGCAATCGGATCGATATCGGGAAAAGCGGATTGCTCGTCTTTGGGATCACCCCGAACATTACCCCCGATGGCAATAGGGCGTTCAGCAGGAGTTGCAAGTTTTCGATGCTCCCGCTTTATCTTTCTGATCTCCGCGAGGAGCTGTTTGGCCAATTTCTTTTTCGCTTCACCGGCGGCAGAATCGTATTTCAGGTACTGTGCCTCAAGCTGGTGTAATCGTTTGGCAGACGCGAGAAGATAAAAGGTTTCAAGCCCTACATTCTTATCCAGTTCAAACCATGTTTTCCCCCTGGGGATGTAATACTTCTCGCCTGTCTTATAACCCGATTCAAACAATTTTAGCTTGTAGGGGAATAAGAGATGTACATCATCCTTTGCGGTCCTGTAAAACAGATACACAAAACATCTGTTTCTAAGCTGGATCAGCAGTTTTAGACGATCCCCGGTTTTCAGAACGGTATCACGTGTGATAGCGACGAGCCTGCGGTCATCTGTTGGTCCAACCATCGCGCCAAACGCCCAGCGGAAGGATACCGCATCATCCCCCTTCTGTTCTGCAATGACGTCCCCCCGGATCGAAAAAAGGAGGAACATGGAGATGGCAAGGAGCAGGGCCGGATAATTTGATATAAAACGGTTCATCTTATTCCCCTCCTGTCAGCGTTATCGTTTTTTAATTATTTTTCCCCAATAAAAAAGAGAAACTCTCCCTCCCCTTCCAACCTGCCGTATAATGGGGTTTGGGCCTGCCCGGAGGCATTAGAGACTGTTGGTCTGAGATAAGCCCCGAGTTCGGTTCCGGTTACGACGTTATCTTTATTAAAGTCCGCCTCTCCCTTGAGGGCATGTAGAAAATAAGTGGTAAAGAGACCGTGCCCTTGCTTCTCCTGCACCTGTTCTCCCTTGCCCCCGGCAGTGATGATCTGAACCACGCGCATGGAGGATATCTTCCTCAAATAATCACTGATCTTGGGTGAAACCCCACCGGATCTATTGAGACCCAGACCGGAATAGCAGGAGTCCATGGCATAAAGAATGTGTTTTGCAGGTATGCGACTGGAAAGGGACCTTAGTTGATCCATGGAGATGGCCGTGGCGCCATAGTTGGTGACATCACCGTCAACAGGGATGATATATCCCCTTTTCCCTCCCTTCGGCAAGTCCTCTGTCTGGCCATGACCTGCAAAGTAAAAAAAGAGACGGTCATTATGCTCCATTGTCTCGGGGAGCCTATGAAAAAGCTCTGTCAGGATCCTCCGCTGTGTAGCCTCCTTATCCAATATAACGGTGATCTGATCGAAGCCGGTCTCCTTCAGTTTTTCTTTAACGGCCTTGGCATCGTTTATGGCGAACTCCAACGAAGGCCATTTTTCGTAGCTGTTTATTCCAATGACCACTGCAAAGGATTTTCCATATAGATCTTTCTCCTGCGAAGGGATTTCCACTTTGGTTATGGGAGACAGCGTATATTCCTTTCCTTCGATGGTTACGGATAGGGTTGATTGATTTCCGAGGCGGTCGGCCGCCTCTACAACTATTGTATTGCTCCCCACCTGGATGGAAACATCTTTCAAGAAATTTCCATGTTTATCAATGGGCGTATCCATTTTGTTCACTTTGACCCATGAGAGCCCGCTCTTATCTGTTGCAATACCCCTTACTGAAATATTTTGATTCTGGCTAACCAGATTTAGCCCCCGCCTTGTAGATGGCTCATAAAGAATGATTTTAGGGCCACTCGTATCCTTCTCATTCTCGATTTTGGATTTTAAGGCCAGTGATTTCGGATAATCTCCTCTTATGTCAAGAGATTTGTTGAGGTATCTGTTTGCCTCGTCAAGATCACCTTTTTGAAAGAATAGGCTGGCCAGCAAGTAGTACAATTTGAAATTGGCACTCCCTAAATCGGCGGCCTTGGTGAAAAACGCTATGGCCTTTTCCTTATCCCCTTTTTTACGGTAATAGTTGCCGACCAGTTCATAAGGCCTGATAAAACCCGGGCAGAGGTCAATGGCCTCCATATAATATCGGTAGGCATCCTCTTTTTGGGAGGCAAACCTCCCCTTCCAGAAAAGCGACGGCGCTTTATCACAGCCGGTAGAAGAGATGGATGGGCTAAACCCAACTTCTTCTGAAGCAATAGCTTTGGTTGCTAAAAAAAGCAAGCATATCAAGCACAAGGCAAAAAGCCAAAACTCTATTTTTCTCATAATGACCTCCCGTCGGGTATAAAACCGGATTGAATTCAAATCTCCGGCATGTGGGTCATATATCCTCTTCTATTATCTCCTCTGCCGCGTTTATCCTGAAATTATCGAAGGTGGCTGCAATGGGTGATCTTGCCGTAATAGAAGTCCTCATGTAGGTAAAATTGACAAGGCTAAAACCAATCATAACGTCATTCGGAGTGGACTGGAAGCTGTCCATTTTCTTCCACTCGGCATCTCCTTTTCTCTTGAATAACGTACTAATTCTGTCCCCTATTCTCACCATCCTCAAGGTGCCGTCGAAGTTCTTTATCTTATGCCAGTCTCCGCGATGAAACCTGCCGTTTTTCCGAAACCCTGAAAAAATGGTGTTAAAATCACGACCACCCTTTTTGAACAGGCACAAAATTACCGAGTTCATTGTTTCAATCTCTTTCCCTCTCTCAATAACAGTGAACCCCAACAATTGATCCATGTCATAAATACCTTCCAGAAAATCGATCTGACAATCCATCTGAATGTCAAAATTCCCTCTAAGGCCGTATTTAGATCCTAATCCTCCCTTGCTGAAAAAACCTGTTTCGGTTTCCACCCTTAGTTTTCCATCATGGATACTCATTTTTGCCAGTTTAAAATTGACCTTCTGAGCCTCATTAGGAATGTACCCCGCTGTTTCCCACAGATCGGTACGTAGTTTATCAAAGGAATCATTGTAATATGCCAACTCGTTTTGGGGTAGACTTTTTTCGATCTTCAGGGATGCTTTGTCCGTAACGCATCCTAGAAAAAGGCCTGAAAAAGCTACCGATAAAATGACGATGATCAATACATTGATCTTTCTCATCTTATTAGTCCCTCCTGTCAATTTGACGTGTTCATAATAATCTATCTGAGAATATCTATATTTCTTCGCGGCGTTTATCCTGAAATTATCGAACCTAGCCGTGACAGGTTATTTTTCGGTGATTGACGTTCTATCTCTTGCATGATTTTGGGGCTTAAGCACAGCCATGACTTCATGGAGAAAGTACAAAGACATTCAGATATTTCCATAAAGGAATTGATTTAATATGGTATTTAAACTCCCAGCAGAATCCCGGATTCTGTCAGGAGACAGGCATGCACAATTTGATATATTTTTCCATGAGATAACCTCCTGGATAGAGGTTGAAGGTTTGGTGAGATATTAGTTAATGAAACGACAAAAGAGATTTTATGTCAATAAAAATCGGCTTTCTAAATGACTTCCAAGCGGAATTTTGAACCGGAAAGACCTTAATCCCAATCCCTGGCGGATCGACCTATTTTTTTCCGCAGGGTTTTGATTCTTCCCCTGTTGATTTTTTGCTGTAAACGTTTTTCCCTGGCATTTCGGGTGGGGCGGGTGGGTTTGCGTTTTTTTGGCGTGGAAAGCACTCTCTCGACCAGCTCCCGAAGTCGGATCAGGGCATCGCCCCTGTTTTTCCCCTGGGTACGGTGCTGTTGCGCTTTGATAACGACGACGCCTTCCCCCGTGATGCGATGATCTCTCAGTTTCAGGAGACGTTCCTTGACGAAATCCGGAAGGGACGAGGCATTGATGTCAAACCGCAGATGCACAGCGGTGGAAACCTTGTTGACATTCTGCCCCCCCGCACCCTGAGACCGAATGGCATGGATTTCGATTTCACTGAGCGGAATGGAAATATGATCTGCGATTTGAAGCATGACTTATGCTCGCTAGATGAAAAATTTCATTGCCTGAGCTTTTAACATAGAGGAGATTCAATGTAAATACTTAAGATGGTTCCTGTTTTCTTGTGTGAAATGTCTTTTTGGAAAGGCATGATGTTCACGGTTGAAAAAACAATGAACTGTGAACCAACAACCGTGAAGGGATAGCATCACATTCCCAGATAAGCGGCACGGATGGAGGGATCGGCCAACAGCTCTTTGCCGGAGCCTTCACGTGCGATCCTTCCGGTTTCCATGATATATGCGCGGCGTGCCAGTGTGAGGGCATGCCTGGCATTCTGCTCCACCAGAAGGATAGAAAGACCACGCATATTGATTTCGAAAATGGTCTTAAAAAGTTCAGCCACGATGATGGGCGCCAGCCCCAGTGAGGGCTCATCCATCATCAGGAGTAAAGGCTTTGCCATGAGGCCCCGACCAATGGCCACCATCTGCTGTTCACCGCCCGAAAGGGTGTGCGTTCTCTGCTTTTTTCGTTTTTCGAGGATGGGAAAGAGATCAAGTATCCATTGAAGGGTTTGATCGCGAACGGCCCTGGCTTTGCGCGGGTAAGCGCCCAGTTCCAGGTTCTCCAGCACACTCATATGAGGGAAGAGATGACGCTCCTCCGGCACCAGGCACAATCCCCGCTCAACCACCTGATGCGGGCTCAGGCGCTGAATCACCTCCCCCAGGAACCGGGCCTCTCCCGAGGCGGGGCGAATGAGTCCCTGGGCCACATGGATGGCGGTACTTTTACCGGCCCCGTTCGAACCCAGAAGCGTGATGATTTCACCCTTCTCGACCTGAAACGAGACATCCCACAGGGCTTGAATGGAACCATAAAATGCGTTAACACCCGCCACCTCAAGCATCAGGTCTCTCCTCGGCATCGTCGAATCTGCCGATGTAGGCCTCAATGACCGCCTCATCGCTGACCACCTCTTGCGGCGAGCCCGCTGCAATCTGGACCCCGTAATTAAGCACCACAACCCGTTCGCACAATGCCATGACCACTTTCAGGATGTGCTCAATCATGATGATGGTAACGCCGCTTTTCCGGATCTGCTGTATGGTCTCGATGGTCCGGGTCACTTCGGTGGGATTCAGACCGGAGACCACTTCATCCAAAAGCAGAAGTTCCGGTGCGGTGGCCAGGGCACGGGCAATTTCCAAATGCTTTTTTTCCACCAGGGTAAGGCCTTCAGCAACATGGTTCATCTTGTTTTCCAGCCCCACCATTTTAAGGATCCGTAATGCCTCGGCCACGCGATCTTTCTTGACCATAGGCTTGCCCCTTCCAAATCCAAGGCCTATCAGAACATTTTCTATGGCGCTCAGGGAATTGAAAGGGCGGACCAATTGGTAGGTGCGGGCAACGCCAAGGCGGCACACCCGGGCCGGGCCCATTCCCGAAATCTTTTTACCCTTGAAAACCACTTCCCCGGCCGTCGGAAGCAATGCCCCCGATATGATGTTGAAGAGCGTCGTTTTCCCGGCGCCATTGGGGCCGATAACCCCGGTGATGCTGTTGGGCTGGACCTTGAGATCGATATTGGTCAGGGCCTCAATACCGCCAAAGGTTTTGGATATCTCCCGGCACTCAAAAAAAGGGCTCATGGTTTCTTAAGGAATCCTTTCCGGCCGCCCGGCCGCCGTAGCATTCGCTACTTTGGCGGAGTCGGCTCGGCATCTGCGTTCTTGAAATAATCAACCGCTTCTCCCAGACCCAGCCATTGGATAACCGGCTTGACCCAGCGGGTCCGGACGAGCCCCCCCGGCATGAACAGCCCTATCAGAACCAGGACCGTCCCGTACATGGCCAGATGAAAGTAAGGCACCTTGGTCCACAGAAATTCCTGCACCAGGGTGATAAAGACAGCACCCACCAGGGGCCCTATCATGATCCCTGTTCCACCCAGCATGGCCATGATAATGGGGCTTAAGGCAATCTCGAGGCCGAACACGGAATGCGGACTGATGTAGGTCATATTCCAGACATAGATCCCCCCCACCAGGCTGGCGGGAGCCGAACTGATGACCAGGGCCAGTCCTTTGTAAAGGGTTGTGGGTACACCGAAAGCCTTGGCCACTTCTTCGTCTTCACGGATGCTGAAAAGGGCCAGACCGAATTTGCTTCGGGCAACGAAATGACTCAGCAACATGGTACCACCGGCCACCGCCAGAACCAGGTAATATGAGGGCACCATATGGTTCCCGGGTGGCGTGGAGATACCACCGGATCCCCCGGTAAGATCCCGCAAATTGGTTGTCAGCACCTCAACCAGGCTGATTAACCCGAAAGTGGCCAGTGCAAAATAAGCCCCCCGGAGTCTGAAGAGGGGATAGCTGATCACAGCGGCAAACACGGCGGACAGCAACAGGGCCGCAAGCAGAGCGGCAAACAGATTGAACCCCTGGTTGAGCAGAATGGCGGTGGTGTAGGCCCCTAAACCAAAAAAAGTGGAATGGCCCAGATTCATGTAACCCATGTATCCGCCCACAATGTCGTAACTCAAAGCCAGGGTGAAATAAACCGCCAGGAGAAAAATCCAGACAACACCGTAGGAAAAGCCTGCCCAGGGAAGCACCGCGAGAATAGCGCACAAGAGAAGGACAACCAGATAAAACAGCTTTTTTCTCCTACGGTTCATTTTTTTGCCCCGAAAAGACCTTCAGGTTTGATAATCAGTATGAGAATTAATAAGATAAATGCGATGGTGGGAGACCATTCGGCGCCGCAATAATAGGCCGTGAGCGTCTCCGCCACGCCCAGGATGAGACCGCCGAAGACCGATCCCACAATACTTCCCAGGCCTCCCAGGACCACCACGCAAAGATATTTGATCGTCAGGGGAATCCCCATTACCGGGGTGACCGTAAAGAGCGTTACATAAAAGGCGCCGGCTGACGCGGCAAGGGCCATGCCGATGCTGAAAGCCAGAGCGGATACACGGGATATGGGAATTCCCACCACCTTGGCCCCCTCACGGCCCTGAACAATGGCCCTGATGCTTTTTCCCACGTAGGTTTTTTTCAGGTAAAGCTGCATCCCGCAGGCAAGGGCAAAAATGAAGAAGAGTATCAGCAGACGCGTGGATGAAATCACCACACCGGCAAGTTCCATGGGCGGCAGTGAATAAGAAATGCCGGTGACCGGGCGCTCCCAGAAAAATGCGGTAACATCTTCAATAAAGAGCGAAGCGCCCAGGGTCACCAGGATGGATGCCACCAGGAGTTCATGGGGCGACTTGTCGCTGATGGGTTTGAGCAGGAGCAGGTAGAAACCCAACCCCAGAAGCATGAAGACCGGCATGACCAGGATGGCCGCAATGAATGGATTGATGCCCAGCCCCACGAAAATCCCGTAGCTCAAAAGCGACCCCAGCATCAGGAACTCCCCATGTGCCAAATTGAGGACATTTAACACCCCAAAGGTGATAGACAGGCCAAATGCGGCAAGGCCGTAGATACCGCCTAACAGAATCCCCCCTACCAGGAGCTGGATAAAATCCGCGGACACAGCAATCCTTTCCGGTGCGTTCTATTTAAAGGGCGGACGGGGATAGACGTACTTTCCCGTTGCCACACTGGACGGGTAAATCACCTTGTACACGCCGCCTTGAATCTGGGAGGGATAGGTATTGAGGGAACCGTAACCGGTTTTGGCAAAAACCTCTTCACCCAGTACCGTCTCAATTTTCAGTTTCTTCAGGTTGTCCATAACCTTCTTTTTATCGAGGGTTCCCGCATTTTCAATAGCGGCCTGAAGAATCTGAAAGGCGGCCACATAAGCCGGGGACCAGGGATACATGGGCTCGCTGATTTTGGCCCGTTTGAGTACATCGTTGATCAGCCGGGTATCACCCAGTTTCATTCCCTCAACCCAGTAAGACTGGCCGATGATGTCATTGGCAGCACTTCCCAACGCATCCCTGAAAATCCCGCTGTGATGAATACAGTGGTATTCTTTGGGGTTCAGTTTCATTTCTTTGGCCTGTTTCATGAAGTTGATGGCAAATGGGATATTGGAAGATACATAGACAATGTCCGGGTTTTCTTTCTTCAGCTTCGTGATAATGGGTGTGAAATCCCGTGTTTTGGCAGGCACAATATCGCTTGTAAAAACCTTCAGACCGGCCGCTTCGGCCAGTTTTTTGGAACCTTTAAAGACACTCAGGGGATGGATGGTGTCTTCCACCACAAAAGAGACGCTTTTGGCTTTGCCCACCTTCTGGATCATTTCCCAGTAGCGGTAGGTGTAGCGGGGGCCCAGATCGATCACGCCCACAAGCCAGTTGAAGCCGCGGGTATAGATTTTGGGTGAATTGGCGCAGATGGCAATAAAGGGTATCTGGTGGTTCTCGCCCGCCGTACTGGCCGCAAAGGTCAAAGGGCTGCTGTAGGGCCCCAGCATAAGATTGACCTTGTCAACCGTCGCCAGACGTTCGTAATACTTCTTCACCGTTGCCTGATCGCTCCTGTCATCGTAAATGGTAAATTTCACCGGCAGCTTCTTCCCATATTCCTTGACCATAATGCCGCCTTTTTCATTCACCAGGTCGGCCCAGGCATTCATGAGCCGCTTGAACGGCCCGATTTCCGATGAAAAATGGCCGGTTTGCGAAACCGTGGCCCCGATGTGAATGGCATCGGGTGCGCCCATGGCGGCAATTGGGATTCCCATCAACAAGCCTGCAACCAGATAAATAACCAACGCTCTCTTTTTCATGACATCCTCCTTATTAATTTGGGGTTAGTCCCATATTTCTAAAAATCCTGTCACAACAAACAACACAATCTTTGCGCCTTGGCGCCTTTGCGTGAGACCTTTTGGGTTGCGGGCATTCTGCCCTAGGCGTCCCGAATGAGACGTTTGGCCTTTAGTTCAAACCGTGGCAGCGTTCCTGTTTCAGCGACTTCCACCTCCGGTGTAAATGTAATGCTGTATTTGAATTCTTCCATGAACAGATCCAGCGCCTCTTTCATCTCATTTGAAGACACCTGGCCTGATGCCGGTTCCACCCGGATTTTCAGGCGTTTTCCACTCCCCATGGCGGGGACGATAATCTGGTATTCATTGGAGAAACAGTCCACTTTACGAATAACATTTTCTATTGCCGAGGGAAACACATTCACACCGGCAAACTGAAACATATCATCGGAGCGGCCGAGTATGCCGCCATCCAGCCTCAAAAATGTGCGGCCGCATTCACAGGGTTCCCGGTTGAATTTTACCAGATCTTTGATGCGATACCGGATCAGCGGCATGGTTTCCGTGCACAAATTGGAGAGAACCAGTTCTCCCACCTGGCCCTCTTCCAGCGGTTCCAGGGTATCGGGATCCAGACACTCCGCATAAAACATGTTTTCGTTCACGTGCGTCCCCTTTTGAAAAATACACTCAAAACCAAAATTGGAGATTTCACTGGAACCGATATCATCATAGCATCTGGCACCCCAAATCTCCTCTATGGCCTGTTTGGTGGACTTCACGTTGGCGCCCGGTTCTCCCGCCGCCACGATGACCGACACTTTGGACTCAGCCAGGGATACGCCCATTTTGGAGGCAACTTCGCCAAGATGGAGGAGGTAGGTGGGGGTACCGCAGACCACGGTGGCGCCCCAGTCAAAGATGTTTCTCACCCGATCCTTTGAGGATTGGGCGCCTCCCGGGACAATCATAACCCCCGCCTGCTCCAGCGCTGCCTGAAACCCCCACCAGGCGATGTAAAGTCCATAGCCGAATGGTACATAGAGGATATCCGAGGTGTTGATACCATAAGCGTTCATGAAATGCATGAATTGTTCGTAAAAATGTACGGTCCAATCTTTCTTGTTCAGCATGACCTTGACCGGGATGCCGGTGGTGCCCGTCGTTTGAAAGACCCGAACCCCCTCCTCCGGTGGAACGCACATGAATTCTCCCCAAGGCGGTTTTCTTTTCTGGCTTTCCCGCAATTCTTCCTTCACCGTAAAAGGAACCCTCGAAATATCGGACAGGGTTTTGATATCAGACGGTTTAATATCCGCATCGTCATATTTTTTCCGGTACATGGGGCTTTTGGCATATACATAGGCCATGCGTTCCCTGAACCGTTCAAGCTGCAGACGCTCCCGCTTTTCCCGGGGCATGGTTTCCAGTTCTTTGTTCCAGTACCGCACCTGAATCATACGAATCTCCCTCCCATGATCGTTGCGCAAAGACCTACTTGATTTTACCCAGGCCCCTCAATATCTTCTCCGGTGTGAACGGCGTTGAGAAAAGCCTCACACCCACCGCATCGTATATGGCATTGGCGATGGCCGCCAGTATGGCGGACACGTATCCTTCGCCCACCTCCTTGGTTCGGTACGGTTTGCCGATCCGGTACTGTTCCGTAATAACATCGAGATGTTCGGAATCAGCCATCTCACGAATGGAGGGCATCCGGTAATCGAGCCAGCTGGGATTCAGGGTGCGCCCTTCTTCCATCATGACCTCTTCCAAAAAGGCATGACCCAGCGCCATAGATATCTGTCCGTCGATCTGACCTTCCACCAAAAGGGGATTAATGGGAAATCCGCAGTCGTGAGCGGTCACGGCCTTCAGCAGCCGAACCTTTCCCGTTTCCGTATCCACCTCCACCTCGGCGGTCTGAGCGTCAAAAGCGTAGTTTTCCGTCCATCTCCCCTTTGTGGTCGCCAGACTCGGATGGGTTGGTTCGTCCCTCATGGTACGCCAGTGCCCGTTTCCGATGATGGGGTCCCCCCGGTGTTTTTGAATGCTCAGGGCCACCAGGTGAGCGTATGACAGGGCACGGTCCGGTGAACCGGTTACATGGACGCGCTTGTCCTCGACCACCAGGTCCCGGGTATCGGCTTCAAGCTCCCGGGCGGCCAGTTCCTTCAATTTCTCCCGTACATTCCCCGCCGCCACGCGGGCCGCATTACCGCACACATAGGCATTGCCACTGATCCAGCTTCCGATATCCACAGGGGTGGTTTCCGTGTCCGCCGCCACCACCTGAACCTCTTCCATGGGGATTTTGAGCTCTTCCGCCACAATCTGGGAAAGGATGGTCTCAGCCCCCTGCCCGATATCCATGGCGCCGGTGAGCAGGGTGACGCTCCCGTCATCGTTCATCTTCACCAGAACTGAAGAACTGTTGGGGTAAATGAGTGACCCCCCGAAGTAGGAACTGACCCCAACGCCGATGCCCTTTCGAAACCTTTCCCCTTTACCATTCCGGCTGTGACCGAGTTTTGCCTGAAAGTCAGTGTGTTTGGCAATATCTAAAAGACAGTCCTTGAGGCCGCAGTTGTGTACGTTGTCACCGTTTGGCAGCATCTCACCGGATTCCCTGGCATTTTTGAGACGGATCTCGATGGGGTCCAGACCCAGTTTCTCCGCGATCATGTCCAGTTGGGACTCCACCGCAAATCGCATCTGGGGCGCACCGTGACCTCTCTGCGGCGTTCGAATGGGATTGTTGGTATACACCGAGTACCCTTCATATTTCAGGTTCGGTATTCGATACGGGGCCATGGCAAATCCCCAGACCAGAAAAATGACCACCACCCCGCTGCCCCGGTACGCCCCGGAGTTATTGATGGTCTTTAACTGCTGTGCCACAATGGTGCCGTCTTTTTTGACACCGGTCTTGACCGTTACAATCAGCGGCTGTCCGTGACGGTAGGCGGTGAATATTTCTTCACGGGTGGCTATGATTTCAACGGGCCGGGATGTTTTAATTGATAGAAGCGCTGCACAAAATTCATGGGAAAACAGGTCAATCTTCCCCCCGAAAGCCCCCCCCACATAGGCTTTTCTGACCCGTACGGCCGACTGGGGAAGGCCAAGGGTTTTGGCCAGCTTGGCCCGTTTGATGAAAGGGCCCTGGCTCGATGTCCACACATTCAATTTCCCGTCTGAATCAACGGATGCCACGGTGGCCTGGGGTTCCAGATATCCATGGGTCCTGAGATGACTTTCAAACCGGTCTTCCCGCACATAGTCTGCTTCCTCGAATCCCACCTCCACATCCCCCCAGGCCGAAGTGGTTTTACCGCCGATATTTAAGAGACCCTCTTTTACTTTGGGGTGTGTGGGATGGATCTCCGGGGCCCCCGGCAGCATGGCCTCTTCGGGATCAAAAACTGCGGGCAGCGTCTCATAAGTCACTTCGATAAGCGCCAGGGCTTCATCCGCCGCATACACGTCTGTGGCCGCCACCGCCGCCACTTCCTCCCCCACAAATCGGACCTTATCCATGGCCAGCGGATACTGATCCGCCGGATAGCGCGGTGTTTCAACAAACCCATGTTTGATGCCATGGGTATCTTTGGCCGTTATAATCGCTTTGACACCCGGCACCTGCAAAGCACGGTGGGTATCGATATTGAGGATCCGCGCGTGGGCATGGGGACTTCTGAGAATTCTTCCAACCAGTTTTCCTCCGAGCTGTATGTCAACCGAATAGATGGCCTTTCCCGTCACCTTCTCCGGGCCGTCTTTTCTGAGTATCCGTTTTCCCACATAATCCAGGTCACTCATTTTCCCTGCTCCTTAGCTCTTTTCCGAATATGACGTCGCGGCGTGAAGGACCGACTCCATGATTTTGTTATACCCCGTACAACGGCACAGATGGCCTTCAAGGCTTTCCATGACATCTTCTTCGTTGGGGTCGGGATTTCTTTTGAGCAGTGCCGTGGATGCCATCACCATCCCGGGCGTACAGAAACCGCACTGAACGGCGCCTTTTTCAAGAAATGCCTGTTGGACCGGTGTCATAAGGCCTTCCAGGGATTGCCCCTCAATGGTTTCAATCTCTTTGTTTTCACAGTCAATCGCCAGCAGCAGGCAGGAGAGTACCGGTTCACCTTCCAGCAGCACGGTACACGATCCGCACTCGCCGGTACCGCACCCCTCCTTGGTCCCCGTGAGGCCCAGGCGGTTCCGCAGTACCTCCAGCAATGTTTCCTGACACGCCACGGCCAGCTCGTAAACCTCTCCGTTGATGGAGAGTTCAAGGAGTTGTTTTTGATTTGTGGCCATTCTTATCTCTCCTCTATTCAGGTTGCGCCGATGATTGCGTTTGTGGCATCCGTGAGGGCCGTTTTGGCCTGGCTTTTTAGGCACTCTGCCAGGTACCCCTTTGAATATCCGTGATGGGGGACTATTTTCAAACCGTCGGCAATTTTCCGGGAAGCCGCTTTTATAACATCTTCCGTCAAGCCTTTACCCTTTAAGAAGGCCTCCACTGCCAGCGCCCGCTGGGGGCCCCCGGAAACGGCCCCAACGGTAATCCTTGCCTGTTTACAGATGGCGGGATCATGTTCAGCCGTCAGGAAAACCGCCACATTCACCCCGGCAAATTCAATGCCGCCCCGCATGGTGAATTTGGCAAAACCACCGCCGGAAAGGCCCTCACCTTTCGGAATCAGAATCTTTGTAATGATTTCATCCGGTTTTAGTGATATGGGCCTGAGCGGATCATGGGTATAGAGTTCATCCATTTCAATCTGCCTCACACCATCGCCACCCACAATGTTTAGACTTGCATCGAGACAGAAAAGCGCGGGTGCCAGATCCGACATGAAGACCGCCCAGCATTTGTTCCCTTTGGGGATAAAATAGCATACCTCCCCTCCCCGTTTGAAACAGGGGTCTCTGAACTGAAACGTATGTTTCTGGTTAAAATAGAGGCACCGGGTTTCTTGACAGAGATTTCCGCCGAGGGTCCCCATATTCCTGATTTCGCGGGTAGCCACCCTGCCGGCTGCCATGGCCAGAAGGGGGGCCTTTTCCTGAATTTCCGGAGAAGTATTGATGGCGGTCAGCGACATTTTTGCATCCAGGATCAGCATGCCTTCCGGGGTTACCTGGGGCGGAGAAATTTTTGCCCCTTTCAGACTGATGATGATCTCAGGAGACAAAAGGCCGTATTTCATTCTGGGAAAAAGTTCCGTCCCCCCTGCCACAAGTTGACTCTCTTCTCTAACCTTCAACAGCGTGGCTGCTTCCTCGGACGACTCGGGCCGCTCAATCATAAATTTGGGCAGATACATTTCGTTTCCTCTGTGTGCAATGAAATTTTCCAACCGCAATGTGGGTACAGCAAGAAATATACCAGAAGCACATCCGACTCGACATCCGCTCAAAACAAAGGTTTTTGGGCCCGGGGATATGTCGGGGCGATGCCTGATGTTTCTCCAGTGGAGACACCGGTGCCTCTTTTTATGATACTGTTTCTTAGGAACCTGTCTCCCATTGACAAGGGCATGCAAAGTTTGTATACTGGCGCTGGAAAGTGAGGTGATTATATGGGTACTGTCACTGTAAATATCTCGTTTCAGGATACACTGCTTAACGATATCGATCGTGTCGCACAGGAAGAGTCCCGAAGCAGATCAGAATTCCTTCGCGAGGCAGCTCGAGCATACATCCAGCGCAAGGAGCGCTGGGCTGGGATGTTTGCCATGGGCCGGAACATCGCTAAAGAAAAGGGATTAAAACCCGAGGATGTATCCCGGGAAATCAGGGCATATAGAATGAACAAGGCATCACGCAGATGATTGCTCCACGTATCGTCGTTGACACCAATGTCGTCATCTCCGGCCTCCTTTTTGGCGGCACTCCGGCACGCGTTCTTAACCATATTGTCGAAGGTTCCGTGCTCTGCTTTACGTCCTTGCCTATCCTCGACGAAATTCGCGATGTATTGCAAAGGCCGAAGTTCGGGTTGTCGCCCGATCAGTCTCTCTGGTTTGTTGAGGAACTGCATGCCCTGTGCCGTGTCGTAAATCCAACGGAGAGGGTCCGCGCCATAGAGGCCGATCCAGATGATAACATTATTCTTGAGTGCGCAGCAGCTGCGAATGCCGTCATGATTGTCTCTGGTGATTCACACTTGCTTGATCTTCGCCAATGGCGAGACATTCACATTCTCTCCCCTTCTGACTTCTTGAAAACAATGGAGATTGGGCCTTGACTTCCCCGATATGATCTCGCAGGTCCTGGTTAAGGCATTATCCAACCGTGGCTGTATGTAAGGCATATCAACAGGTTTTGACAAGAACCATTGTTATGAGATATTCTCAATATTAAAAGATTGGTAAGCTCCAACTGATTTCAGAAAAAAGGAAATTTTTTGAAAAAATGCGGAACATTTTATGAAAGGGAATATGCGGGACGTCCATTTGTAATTAAATAACTTGACCAGGCAAATAGGGCCTGCTATTTATCCGATTATGCCGAGATTAGCCAGATTAGATGCCCCAGGGGTCGTTCATCACGTCATTATTCGTGGAATAGAGCGTCGGAAGATATTTCGAGACAGCAAAGATCGAAATAACATGATGGATCGCCTCGCTGATCTATTGCCTGCCACCCATACAACCTGTTACGCTTGGGCATTTTTGTCGAACCATGCACATTTCTTACTCCGTTCTGGAGATAAAGGTCTTTCAAATTTGATGCGGCGGCTATTGACAGGGTATGCAATACGGTTTAACCGCAGGCATCAGCGCCATGGCCAGCTTTTTCAAAATCGGTATAAATCCATCGTCTGCCAGGAGGATACTTATTTAAAAGAATTGGTTCGTTATATCCACTTGAATCCATTAAGGGCAAAGGTCGTCTCCGATATTGAAGGTCTAAACCGATATAAATATTGCGGGCATAGCGTTCTTATGGACAAGAGGGAATGTGACTGGCAGGAAACAAAATACGTTCTTTCCTATTTTGGAAAGGGCCTGTCAAAAGGAAGGGAGAACTATTACTCCTATGTAAAGAAAGGTATGGGGCAAGGGAGACGTCCTGAGTTGGTTGGCGGAGGTTTGATAAGGAGCCTTGGTGGCTGGTCGGAGGTCAGGAAGTTGAGACGAACGGGTCAGGATCGTATGAAGGGGGATGAGCGGATATTAGGTGATGATAATTTTGTGATGGATGTTCTTTCCGAAGCAAATGAACGGATAGATCGTCGGTATGAACTAAGAAGTCGAGGGTATACCATCGAAAAGTTAGAGGAGCGGGTATTAGAGATTTACCGGATAGATAGAGAGGAATTGTATTCAAAGGGCAGGCAGAAAGTTCGAGCGGATGCAAGGAGTGTATTTTGCTATTGGGCGGTGAGAGAGTTAGGGGTAGAAGGGACTCAAATGGCGAAACGTTTACACATGAGCCAACCGGGGGTTGCATATGCAGTAAAAAAGGGAGAGGGGATTGTTAGAGATACGAACCTACAGATGAGAGAATAGTTACTGAATTACAAATGGACGTCCCCAAGCCCGCCGGTTGACAGTCATCTCGTAACGGAGGACTTCCTTACCGTTGGGCCTGGGATATGGAGACCTGAAAATACGGCTACTTGGTACGCATTTTTTTGATTTAGTATGGAGAAGGTGCTGATTCTAATCTTCCGTTTGAAATCTGAAACCACGCCCGGCGCAATCCTGCGCAATTATTTATTGCCGAGGCCCTTGAATTCCCGGCTGCTGAGGCCGCTCTGACGGATGAGTCTTTGCAACGACGTTCGGCGCATGCCCATGGCTTTTGCCGCGTTGGTGATATTGCCGTTATGGTCGGTGAGGGTGCGTGCCAGGTATTGCCGGGTGAAATCACGCACCACTTGTCGTCGCATGTCCTGAAAACTCAAATCTTGATGAAGGGGACCGGAAAGGCCCGGTGGGCCTGGACCTTTCCCTGTTCGGGAGGGGAATACATCTTTGATGGAGATGACGCCTTTTTCCGCCATGACAACGGCGCGCTGCATGGCGTTTTCCAATTCGCGGACATTGCCAGGCCAGTCATAAGCCGTCATCACTTCCAGAATTTCGTCCGGAAGGGAAATCTGATCCAGGTTGAGTCGCGCCGTATACCATTTCAGAAAGTGTCCCGCCAAGAGGGGTATGTCCTCCCGTCTGTCCCTCAATGCCGGCATGGGCAATGTGACCACGTTTAACCGGTAAAACAGGTCTTCCCTGAACCTGCGTTGCCCGACCAGGTCTTCCAGGCGGCGATTGGTCGCGGCAATAATCCGCGTGTTCACGCGCAATGGCTCGGCGGAGCCCACTTTGACAACGGATTGCTCCTGAACAGCCCGAAGCAGCTTGCCTTGAAGGTCCAGGGGCACTTCACTGATTTCGTCCAGCAGCAGCGTACCCCGGTCGGCCTTTTCAAAATACCCCTTCCGGTCCAGATGGGCGCCGGTAAAAGCCCCTTTGACATGCCCGAAAAGTTCACTTTCCAATATGCTTCCGGACAAAGCCGCGCAGTCCGCCACCACGAAGGGTTGATCTTCCCGGCTACTGCGGGCGTGAATGGCCTTGGCTGCCAGCCCCTTCCCCGTGCCGCTTTCGCCCTGAATCAATATATTGCAGTCTACGGGCGCCACCTTTTCAATGAACCGCATGACCCGGTTCATTGCTTCGGAATTACCGAACACCAGGGGTTGTTCGCGGGTGTCCTTCAGTTGGTTTTTGAGCGCCTTGATTTCCTGCTGCAGGGATCTTATTTCAACAACTTTTTTCACCAGGTGGAGCAGTTCATCCATTTCAAAGGGTTTGGAAAGGTAGTCATAGGCCCCGTTTTTCATGGCCTTTACCGCGGTCTCCACGGTGGCATATCCGGTCATGATAATGACCTCTACCGCCTGCCTTTGGGCCTTGACCTTTTCCATCAGTTCAATGCCGTCCATCCCTGGCATCCGGATATCCACAAGCAGAAGATCGAACCAGGCCCCCTCCTTTTTGATGAGCTCCAATGCGGCCGAGGAACTTGATGCGCCGATCACGTGGTAGCCTTGCCGGGACAAAAGGCGGACACAGCGTTTACGAATGGAATCCTCATCGTCTACAACCAGAATTCGAAAGTTATGCGTCATGGTCGTTCACCGGTTTATTGACTTTGGAAATGGGGAGCAGAATGCGAAAAACAGCGCCGGACTGCTCCTTACTGTTTTCACATGTCAGCCGACCGCCCTGCTCTTCCACAATCCGTTTGCTGACAGCCAGACCAAGCCCGGTTCCTTTACCACCTGCCTTGGTGGTGAAAAAGGGGTCAAAAAGCCTGTCGAGCAGTTCATGGGGAATTCCGGGTCCTGTGTCTTCAATGGAAATACGGATCGTGGGTTCTTTCTTATCCGCGTTTAAAAGCCGTACGGAAATGGTAATCCGGCCACCCTCGGTCATGGCGTCGCAGGCGTTCTTGACCAGATTGATGATCACCTGTTGGAAGCTGTTTGAATTTCCCCAGACCTGTGGCAGGTCTTTAGCATATTTTTTATAAAAGGAAATGTTTTCGATTTCAGCCTGACGTTGAACGAGGATCAGGGCATCTTCAATGACCCTTGTAAGATCGAGATTTTTTCGCTCTTCCGGCATGCGCCGCGAAAAATCGAGCAGTTTTCGGGTAATTTTTCGACATCGTCGTGCGTCATTTTCAATTTCTCGAAGCTCTTCGAGAGCCATTTGGAGATCCAGTTCCCCCTTTTCAATATCCTCCAGAAGCATTTGAACCGAGATAATCAGACCGCCAAGGGGATTGTTGATCTCATGGGCCACTTCACCGGCAAGGGTGCCGATGAGGGACATTTTTTCAGACTGAAACAGTTCCGCTTTCAGACGCTTCATTTCATCATCAATCCGCTGTTTTTCTTTTTCTTTCGTCAGGTCCCGTGCAACACCCACCATGGCGATGGGCCTGTCCTGTTCATCCCGCAGGGGAACACATCGCACATGGGCGGGAAAGGTTCTGCCGGACTTGGTCTTCAGCGTAATTTCACCGTTAAAGGTTTTATCCCGCCGAATGTGGTCGAGGACGTCAGGGGTTTTCGCGCCCAGCAAGACGATGTGACGATTGAGCACTTCCCGTGCCTTAAATTCAAATATCTGCTCCGAATATTTGTTGAAAAAAACCAGGTATCCATCCAGATTCGTGATCACAATGGACTCTATGATGTTTTCAAGGACATTTTCGATGAATTCCTTGGTGGTCCTCTTCATGCCTAGAATGAGCTGGTCCCAGTTGATGACACCTTTAGCAGGAATTTTCGATACAGACCTTTCGCCTTCGGAAAAGTCTTCAGGCTGTTTCTTGTTCAGTGGGTTATGATTGTCCATGTCTGTTTCCATGCCCGAACCTCCGAAAAACAGTCCATTTTACGCGCCATCATTCCTCGGGCCATGGGTTTTGATACCCTGCTGATTGTGAAAGGTCAAGTCCTTGAATGATATACCCTGAACGTTCAGTCGAACACCAGCATTGCACAGGTGGAGAGAAATGAAATTGAAATTAATTCAGTTGCAAAACATAATCGGGGTTGATTCCATGGGGTCATCTGTCATATGAATGGTGCGTGTTTGTTTGCAGGTTCAGGATTTAAGGTGCAAAACAAGAATTTGAGAGCCGGTCTTCTCTGGCAGAGGTTTAACATGGCAAAGGCCCTGATGGTTCTGGGAACCGGAAGTGATGTGGGAAAATCTATCGTAGCAGCCGCGTTCTGTCGCATATTCAAGCGACGGGGGTTCAAGGTAGCCCCCTTCAAGGCACAGAACATGAGCAACAACTCCTATGTGACGGTGGACGGGGGGGAGATCGGTCGGGCCCAGG
>CAYSFQ010000013.1:0-28357 GCA_964430575.1 uncultured Desulfobacteraceae bacterium | reverse complement strand
TTCAAAATTCACATAATTCGGGACTTTCAGGTTCAAATAATGTGGGGCTTAGCAAGTAATCACCACCATTTCGGCTATTCGATCCTTAATGGCCGATATTGCAACTTGGACAACACCGTCATCGGCCCAGGATGCTGTTCCCAGCGCGTCCTTTTCGTCGGGGATACCAAAGAGAATAACAGCAGGCACGCCCAGAGACCATAGTTCCTCTGCCTCCTTGGCGACGGAATCGGGAGAAAACTGATACTGGCCCGGCATTGATGCTATTTCGTCTTTCCTGCCTTCTCCATGTTTCACAAAAAGCGGGGCAATAAAATCCTTTACAGAAAGAGTCGTCTCTCTGACCATTTCTCTGATGGTGGGTGTTCTCCTGAGTCTACGTGGTCGGATAATCATAGCATGCCTCCATTTTGACTGTCTTCGACAGATAAAGCCATTTTTCCATTTTCATGCTTCAACCCGGCGGCATCCCATTTTTTCTTCATAGCGCTCATATTGCGAAAAACGTCGGCGACACTCTTCTCGGATGACGACTTGCTGATAAGAAAATCGAAGAAAAGCGTATCGGCCAGAAAGTACCTCAAAGCGCTCGAGACTACTTGGACGCACTTTCCTTCAATCAGGTATTCTGGAAGTTTCAGATAGTCCGCCTGATCGTATGTGAACTTATAGAAATAGAACGTTTCATATTTCAAGTCATCGTCCTTTGCTATTTTAATCTTATAGCTTGGAAATGTCCTTTTACCTTTGGTAAGGGCCAGAATCTTTTTCTTATCCTGGATCTCCCATGGAGCATATTTTTCAATGACACGTGTTAAATAGAGATCTAATTCTAATATCTCATCATTACTTCTTGCGAGATGCCAGGTTGACCCGTCGCTCAGAATGACCGTTTTCGACGGCGGCTCGAACAGAATGACATCCTCCCAGTCGCTACTGCCAATTTTTATTTTCATTTTTCAATTTTGAGCTAATCTATCTAAGATACGTTTTATTTCCTGTTGTTTACCTGATGTTTAGTTCCACCATGATTCCGAACAAATCCTTGGGATGGACGAAACAATAAGGTGTATGAACCTTTTCATCTCCCACTTCCAGGTGATGGTCCAACATCTCTCCCACGATCCTGACACCTTTCGATTTCATATAATCGATACTCTCATCAAGATCATCGACCTGAAAAACGATACTCATCAGACCCTCTCCTCTTTTCTTGATGAAGGTGGCAATATTTCCGTCCTCATCAGTCGGGGCCATCAGCTCGATCTGGAGTCCCCCCAAAGTCACATAATATGACTTAAGGCCCTCGGCAGGAATTTCGTCTTCGACAAAATCGTAGTGTTCGGTTTCATCCCGTTGGTAGACGATCCCTTTTTTTGCCCCGAGAACATTGATGAAAAAGTCCTTTGCTTTTTCCAGATCCTTGACGGCAACTCCGATCCTTGGAATTTTTTTTATTTTCATAATTATAGCCTCCTTATTAATTTGTTTGCGGTTTATTTTGTTAAATCGCTACCGACATCGGCCCTCGTGCTCAATTTGAAAAGCCGGGCAAATCGAAACCGGCCTCGCAATAATCAATCATTGTTTTTCACCTGCCGGACAGTCTCAACTGTTCCTCTAAAATCATTTCAGTTGAAAAGACACAACCACCTTTTTCATCTGAGATTTTTGAAGGCATACTCACTCCAACCACATTCCCGATGTCAGTTTTCTCACAAATCCTTCTGTTTAGCGCCATGCAGAGATGGCGGCATGGAATCTTGCCGGCGACCTCAGGACCTGTCTCTTGGACCAGCTGTTGGTTGAGTTTGCAAAAGCTTACCTCATAGGCCAATCGTTTAAATGATAATTCCTGAAATCTGATCTTGTTCTCATTCATAATTGCCAGGTAAGCCATTTCCAGCAATCGCTGCTGGATGGACGGAAAGGGATGACCGGTCTGTTGAGCGACCATGTACAGGACTTCGGCATTTCGGTCACGATAGCCTGATTCCAGCTCGCAGAGCCGGTCCGCCAGGTTACGGCCGAATGTTCCAAAAATCTCTTTATCAATATCTCCTTCCAAGGCCTCCCCCAAATCTTCCAAAGCTCCCTTATATCGGGTTACTAATTGATCTATGGGAAACTCTTGCTCCAATAACTCCATCAATTCAGCGCTTAATCTGTATGAAATTTTCTTGCTATTGCTGCCTGCATTTCCTTGTTCTGAGACTTGAATTGCAGACTGGCTTCTGTCATGCGATGCCGTTACAAACATTGGCTCTCGTTTCATGATAAAATACCCCCATTTATTAGCGTGACCAACCATCGTCATCAATGTGGTAATCGCAACAATCTAATTCTTTACGATCGAGGTTTCACTACAATAGCCTTTTGTGGACATGCCTTGACACACTCCATACATCCCGCACAAAGATTAGAGTAGGAAGCGCGCAGGTGCCAATTTTCCGGTGGAATCTCTTCAAATCTCTTTATGCCGGTTGGATAGAGCTGGAAAACACACTCAGGGCACACCTCTAAACACACGCGGCAATTCAAAGGTATCGTGCATTTCTCCTTATTGATAAGGATGTTCATAAGCATAACAATTCCCTTTCATTGGGTTACAAAATATTACCAATTGTCTTTGAGGCCTACCATTTTGTGCCTTTCTATCATTTTTATGGCTGAATTAGGACAGTGCTCGGCACATTGGCCACAGCCAAAGCATTTCTGCAAGTTGACTGTCAGTTTGTTGTTGCTGTGCCTTATGTTGAGGGCCCCAAACTGGCAGTATTGGACACATTCACCGCATCCGGTACAGCTTTCACTGACTGGAAGGGCGACTTCATGACCTTTTTGAAAGATGTCCAGGTCGTAATCCATTCGTCCACGAATCCCGAGACAGGTCGGGTATTCACAATTGCACAGCCCGCCGACGTATGGTATGTTGAACGTGGTCAGGGAATGCACGCAACCTTTCTTATGCACATATTCCAGTTTTTCCTTGGCTTCTGTAACCGAAAGGAAGGTCAGGCCTCGGAAAGTTTCCGGCCAGCGTTCGTATTTATAGAGTCCTACACCCAGGGCAAAGCACATACGGGCGTTGGGATCATTGTACATACCGCGACGCTCCCGGCGGCAAATACAGTCCATCAATGCGATCGGCCAGGCCATTTCCATCACCTTCTGGGCCTCCTGGTAACTCACCACATGGTTCATATGGTATTTGTTTCCGAAGCTATCCGCCTTCTTCTTAATAAAGGGAAGGTCTTCCGCACCCAGGCTGGTTGCGTCCGCCACTTCCTGGACTAAATCCGCCAGCATTATGTCCAGATCTATCGGTTGTCCCGGCATCAAATGGAATTCCCCTGATGAATCGACAAACCATCCTTTCCCGTTCTCTACGATTTCTCCTTTAGCCGTCATCTCTTTCACTTCGGCCCTCTTTTTTTCTATGAACGCCGCCCGTTTTTTCTTAGCCTCTTCTTTCTGATAACTATACATTTTCATAGCGTAATTCTGGGCTTGGTCATACCATTTTCCGCCATCGGCATGGGTAACACAAAAGTTGCACATCTTTTTTTCTCCTTTCACCAATACTCAAACATGTTACAAAATATGCTAAAAAAGCCTTACCAACTGTAATTACTCCCTCAGTAGCTGGTTGGCGATGACGAGATGCTGAATCTCGGAAGTCCCTTCGTAGATACGAAGGGCGCGGATTTCCCTGTACAGCTTTTCAACGAGATATCCTTTGCAAACCCCGTAACCTCCATGGACCTGCACGGCTTGATCGATCACCTCTTGAGCAACTTCAGTAGCAAAGAGTTTGGCCATTGACGATTCCTTGGTGATCCGATCGCTACCGTTATCCTTTAGGTATGCCGATCGAAAGACCATAAGCCTTGCCGCGCTCACCTTGGTTGCCATGTCTGCCAGTTTTGCCTGGACGAGTTGAAATTTCGATATCGGCTGCCCGAAAGCTTCTCTTTGTTTGGCGTATTTTATGGCCTCTTCTAACGCTGCCTGAGCAAAACCGACGGCGCATGCTCCTACGGTCGTTCGAAAAAAATCCAGGGTCTGCATTGCGATCTTAAAGCCTTCTCCCTCTTCTCCCAACCTGTTGGCTTCCGGCACACAGCACCCATCGAAATAAATACTCCCTATGGGATGTGCCGCAACCAGGTCTAAACGCTCACCGGGAACAAAGCCATCGAAGCTTTTTTCCACGATGAATGCGGTAACGCCCTTGGTTCCTTTATCGGGATCAGTCTTGGCGAAAACCGTGTATACATCTGCATCAGGCGCCATGGAAATAAAAGTCTTGCTCCCGTTGAGGATATAATCGCTTCCTTCTTTGATAGCGCGGGTCTGTAGACTGGCAACATCGCTGCCTCCGCTTGGCTCGGTGAGGGCCATGGTAAAAATATGTTTCCCGGAGGCAACCGTCGGCAAATAGGTTTGCTTTTGTTCTTTGTTTCCGGCAAACACAATCGGACCGGCGCCAAGGCCTTGCATCGTGAATATAAGTTCAGCGTTTGGACAGGTTTTGGCGAGTTCTTCACGAACCATACAGAATGAAACTAAGGACATTTTCTCGGGTCCGGACCCGTACTCGCCCGGCACATCAAGGCCCAATAGGCCATGATCAGCCAAGAAATTCAAAATCTCCCTGTTTACGATGTTCGTTTCCCCCACTTCTTCTTCAAGTTGGCCAAGCTTGCCTTTGGACATTTTTATGATCGATTCTCTTAACATCCTTTGTTCTTCTGTGAGAAGGCTCAATACGAATTCCATGATTATATCCCCCTTCCAAAGACTTTATGAATAGTACAGATTCATAACTTTGTTCCAAATATAAACCTAATTACCGGTCTCAAATAAAATTCTTCGAGCATTTTCGCCTAAAATCAATGCCTTTTCCTTCTCGGTGAGATCGAGGGAGCGGATGTATTGAATCCCGCGTGTTTGCGTCTCCCAGGGATAGTCCGTTCCAAACAGTATTCGTTCTGCTCCATGTTCATGGATAATACCGGTTACTAATTTTGGATCGAGGGCGTAGACATCGGGTGGATGTGATGTATCAAAATAGACGTTTTTACCCAGAAGATGTTCCTTCATTTGTTCCAATACGTGGTTTCCCCCGAAATGAGCAGCGATGACCTTCAAACCGGGGAATGTATCAATTACTTTGGAAATGCGTTCAGGAGTTGCTAGAATTTTCTCGGGATGATTACGATCCTTGTGTGATGCGCCGGCATGGAAGAGAGCGACCATATCTTCTTCCATCATTTTTTCATAGATCGGGAACGTCTCTTCATCATCCGGCCGGATATTTTGAATTAGCGCATTAAATTTGATACCCTTTACACCCGCTTCTTTCAACCGCATCAACTCTTCTTCCCAGTCCTCTAAATCCGGGAGGACAGTGCCAAAAAAATGTATCCTCTCGTCCCGAATTGAAAGCAACCAGTCATTTGTCCTCTTTACAAATCTTGGTTCGGGCGCAGCAGCCAAAACTATTGAAATATCCGTTCCCGAACTGTCCATATGGTCTCTGATATCTTCTTCAGTGCCCAGAGCCCTTGCGGGAAGTTCGAGATTCTCTTCAGCCTTCGATAGAACATCTTCTGCAATCATTTGTGGAAAGATATGCGTATGAAAATCAATTATCATGGAACCCTCCGAAAATAATGCTTGGCCCGCCTTTCAGCCGCCTCAATCAAATCAAACGGCCCCCATCTATCAGTATAGTCTCTCCTGTCATGTAACTTGATGCTTCGCCAGCCAGATAAATGGCAGCGCCAACCATATCTTCCGGTGTTCCAATTCTATTTATCGGTTGGAGCGAGATCGTTTCTTCGAGATAGTCAGGGTCAGACCAAAGGGCCTGGCTGAATTTTGTCTTGACTAAACCGGGAGCAATGCAATTTACTCGAATTTTGAATTGGCCCCATTCCGAAGCCAGCACCTTTGTCAGCATCAATACGGCTGCCTTGCTTATTGCATAAGGACCTATGCCGGTCACACCCGGCCTTACGCCCCTATTGGATGACATATTAATAATGGAACCTCCGCCACTTGCTATCATCTGTTTTCCAACTAACTGACTCAGGAAAAATGTGCCTTTAAGGTTCAGATCAAACAGCTTGTCCCATGCCAGTTCTTTGGTATCCAATACCGGTCCGATGGCAGGATTACCTCCGGCGTTGTTTACTAAAATATCGATTTGGCCGAATTCAGCGAATATGTTTTCTACAAGTTTTGGCAACTCGGATACCTCTTTAATATTTGCCTGAAACGGAATCGCTTTTCCGCCTGATTTGGTGATCTTGGCCGCCACATCCTGAAGTCCTTCCAACTTCCTGCTCACCAAAGCAACTTCAGCCCCATAGATTGCATAAGCTTCTGCAATGGCTGCTCCAATTCCCCTGCTTGCACCGGTAATAACCGCTCTTTTCCCTTTTAGACTAAAATAATCGTGTTTCATCAAATTAATCCTTTGTACTGCTTCTGAATGTCCTTTTTCGAGATCTTGCCGGTTCCCGTTTTGGGTAAGGATTCTACAAAACGGTATGTTCGGGGAACCTTATAATTGGCAAGCCGTTCCTTGCAAAAAAAACGCAGATCCTCTTCTTCCATCTTTCTGCCTTCATGGAGTACGATAAATGCGCACGCCAATTCCCCTTTTATCTTGTCGGGAATTCCGATGGCCGCCGCTTCGTGGATATCGGGGTGTTGGTAGAGAACCTCCTCTAATTCGCGCGGATAAATATTGAAACCACCCGTAATGATCATTTCCTTGGACCTGCCGACGATATAAAGGTATCCATCCTCATCCATTCTGGCCAAGTCCCCGGTCCTGTACCACCCATCTTCGCTTAATACCTCTCGGGTAGCCGCTTCCTTGTTCCAGTAACCCTTCATGATACTCTTTCCCCTGATGACTATCTCTCCGACTTCGCCTGTCTTTACAATTCCCTGCCTTTCATCCGCAATTTTCAGTTCCAAACCGGAGTGGGGGATCCCGATTGATCCCGGCTTTCTTTTCTCAATTGGATTATAGGCAGCTTCACCAGTGGACTCCGTGATGCCGTAAACCTCCTGAATAACGGTGTCAAATTTTTTCTCGAACTCCGAAAGCACCTCGATCGGAAGTGAAGCCCCGCTACTGACATTCAGCCTTAAGGCTTTAAAATCATCACTTTGGATTTTCGGTTCTTTTAGGAGATAGGTGAACATCGTGGGAACACCCACGAAAATATTGATCTTGTGGTTTTTTATCACTTCAATGGCTTTTTTGGGATCGAATCTATCCATGATAATCATGGTTGCACCAGGATAGATTGAAGACGCTATGGAAATGCTGAACCCGTATATATGGAACATGGGAGCACAACAAAGGACCTTATCGGAGAATTGATGGCCAGTTGCTTTTATGCTGAACTCGGTACTGCACACGAGACTTTCATGGCGTAAAATACATCCCTTCGGCGAACCAGTGGTGCCTGATGTGTAAAGAATCATCGCCATATCGTCTCCACCTACACCGGGACCCGCTGTCCCTTGTACTCTCTCGGTGATAAGATCCTCGAAACGAATAAATCTGTCTCCATATTCCGCTTCGGTCCCGCCTATGACTACAAATTTTTCTATACACTGAAAAAGCCTCTCCTTAACGGGAAGTAGGACTTCGAGAAGAGAGGCATGAACAAAAAGTATACGGGGGTTACAATCAGTTATAATGTATTCTATTTCCCTGCCTTTTAGCATGGCATTGACGGGAATTGCTGTCGCACCTGCTTTGAAAATTCCAAAATAAGCAAAAAGATACTCGGGGCAATTTGGACCGAATATCGCCACCCTGTCACCTTTGTTAATCCCCAATTCCATAAGTGACCAGCCTAAGTTGGAAGATATCCCATCAAGCATTTTATAGGTATAACTCTCATTTTCAAATAGTATGGCTTGCTTGTCCCCGAATTTATCGGTCGTATTTTTTAAAACTTCGATAAGTGTCATGACTTGCTATCTCCAATCAAGATCCAAACTTTTGCAATATTTTCCGACTCCCAGACAAGTGAGGCTAAGAAACTTAAGCCTGGACGGTCTTCTTTTGGGAGCCCAACAGGTACAAGGAAATAATTTCTGGATCGCTTAAAAGATGCTCACCCGAGTCCTGAGCAATGATTTTCCCACCATGGAGAACATAGCCTCTCTGTGCGATTTTCAGTATCTGCCACGCGTTTTGCTCAACGATTAGAAAGCTGAATCCCTTTTGTTGTAGATTAACAATGGTCTTAAAAATATCCTTGACCACCAGTGGCGCCAGGCCGAGAGATGGTTCGTCTATGAGGATCATCCTGGGCCGGGCCATCAGAGCCCGGCCGACGGCCAGCATCTGCTGTTCACCACCGGAAAGGGTTCCGGCCATTTGTGTGGCCCTTGCAGACAGGATGGGAAACATCTTGTAAATATGATCGATGTCCTCGTTGATTTCTCTTTCGGTCTTTCGCCCGAGCCTGTGGTAGGCCCCCATACGCAGGTTTTTCACCACGCTCAAATCAAAAAAAACTTCCCGGCCTTCGGGAATCATGGACAGGCCCAAACCGACCCTTTTTTCTACGGATACGGCGCCGATGTCCTCGTCCCGGAAAAAAATCCGACCCGAATTTTTCGGCAGCATCCCGGTAATTGCCCTGAGCAGAGTGGATTTACCGGCGCCATTAGGTCCTATGATTGCAACTATTTCCCCTGCTGCCACCTCCAGGTCAATCTCCCACAAAACCTGTACACGGCCGTAAAAGATATTAAACTTTTCTACCCTAAGCATCGTCTTCCCTTCCAAGATAGGCCTCAATGACCTCAGGGTCGTTGAGTACGACCTCCGGAGCACCTTCGGTCAGTTTACGACCCTGGTTGATGACGACAACCTTTTGGCTGACTTCCAGGACCAGCTTCATGTCATGCTCCACAAGGACAATCGACAGGTTCGAATGATCACTGAGTATGACCTTGAGAAGCCGCCCCAGATCCGCGGTCTCTTCATCGTTCAATCCGGCGGCCGGTTCGTCAAGGAGTAGCAGATTTGGCTCGGCGGCTAAGGCGCGGGCTATCTCCAGGAGGCGTTGACGGCCGTAGGGCAGGCTGCTTGCCAGGTAGGTTTGGTATTCCTCCAGATCGAAAAATCTCAGCAATTCCAGGGCCCTTTCGCGCATCCATCGCTCCTCCCTTCTGCTGTTCGGCAGGGAAAAGAGATTGGAAAGGAATCCCGACCTGGTATGTGAGTGAAATCCGAGAAGCAGATTATCAAGCAGGGTCCTGTCACTCATTAGGCGAGCCACCTGGAAAGTGCGGCTCACGCCCATGGACGCGATCCGGTGGGAGGTTCGGCCGGTGATGGATTGTCCGCCCAAATGAACTTCACCGCCGGAAACCGGGAAAAGACCGCAAATGAGATTGAGCAAAGTGGTCTTCCCTGCGCCGTTCGGTCCGATAATAGAGGTAAGTTGGCCTGCCTCGGCCTCCAGGCTGACCTGGAACAGGGCCTGCACACCGCCGAAATTCTTGCTTACCTGATTGATGTCGAGTAGAGCCATAACAAATGCTAATCCTTCCCGCCAAACAGGCCTTGTGGTCTGAACATCAGGGCCAGGATCAGGACGCTGAAGGCAATGGCGTCCCGATATCCCTGGGATATGTAAAAAGCCACAAAAAATTCCAGAAGTCCCAGGATCAACCCGCCGACAACAACGCCCATGCTGCTTGTCAGCCCCCCGACTACCGCCGCGGCAAAGCCTTTCAGGGCCAGCAGGGTGCCGAGAGGTCCGCCCACCATAAGTATGGGGGCGCCGGTTATTCCGGCGCAGGCGGCAAGGGCCGATGAGATCATAAAGCAGCGGCTGACCACTTTTTCGGGCGATATGCCCACCAGCCTGGCGGCAGTTGGATTGCTGGCCGCAGCCTGAATGGAGGTGCCCATATTGGTTCGCGTGAAAAAAAGATGCAGAATCACTACCAGCATTAGTGTCAAACCCATAATCCAGAGGCCTTGCGGGTTGATCCCGGCGCCCAGGAACCTGAGCGCCATATCTCCGCTAAAACCCGGGAAAGGCTGCTCTTCCTTCCCCCAAATGAGGGCCCCGCCGTTTTCCAGGATAATGGCAACGGCCACGGAGACCAGTATGATGGACAGTTGACTCACATTGAGGACCCTGCGAATGGCTATCCGTTCATAAGCCCATCCGAAAAAGATCCCGGAGATGAAGGTAATGAGAAAAACCAGAGGAAGAGGCAACCCCAGGATAACGCCGAAGGTCAATGCAATGAAGCCGGAGAGCATAACCTGCTCTCCCTGAGCAAAGTTGATAGCCCCTGTTCCTTTATAGATAATATGAAATCCAAGGGCCACCAAGGCATAGATGCAACCCATGCTCAGGCCGCCAACAGTGAGCTGAACCGCTAAGAATAGAGGCATCTCTTTTACCTCGAACGGCCGGTGAAAATTCCGGCCAGACCCCGTGGAAGAAAAATAACAAAGAGGGCCAAAATGAGACCGAAGATCAACATATGATAGTTATTATCTGAAAGGGCATGTCGAACCGCCGGAGGAAAAATCTCCAACTCGGATAGATAACGAACGATTTCCGGCAATAGGCAGAGTACGACCGTCCCAAAAAAGGTCCCACACACCGTACCAAGGCCGCCCACAACGACCATGACCAGGAGAGATAGCGAGATTGCGACGGAAAATGACGAGGGACCCATGCTGATGACGTGATGGGCGAAGAGGCTTCCGGCCATACCAGCCAAGGCGGCGGCGTAGGTGAAAACCTGTAATTTATACCTTGTGGGGGACACGCCGTTGGCCTCGGCAAGTTGCTCGTATTCCTTGATGGCGTAAAGGGCGCGGCCTATCCGGGACGAACACAGGTTCCGGGTTCCCCAGAAGGCCAGGGCAGCTATGGCCCAGGTCATATAGAAATACCTCATCTCATTATTGAATTTAAATGGGCCGAAGGACGCTACAGGAGCCACCTGAAAACCCCCGGGGCCGTAAGTTACGGCATACCATTCCAGCATAACGACAGAGATAATGATCTGAAAGCCGAGAGTGGCCATGGCGAGGTAGTTTCCCTTCAGACGAACGGCCAGAAAACCGATTACGCAGCCCGTAATACCAGCCATGAACATCCCGCCGGCAGTGCCGATTAGAAAGCACCACCCCTCCAGACCCCAGGGAGTCCAATCTATTCGAGTGGTGATATTGGCTGCGGTGTAAGCGCCGATTCCGAAAAAGGCCGCCTGCCCAAGGGATATCTGCCCCGTATTACCCAGTAGAAGATTAAGGCCCAGGTTCGTGATAAAGTAGATCCCGATCATGATACCCACGGAAAGGTGGTATATGCTCGGGTCGATCACCGGGAACAGGACCAGAAAGAGCGCTACCAACACGAAGGGAGCCCAGTGTAATTTGTTAGAATCCCGAATATTCTTATTCAAAGTACGGACTCCTCAGTTTCACTTTAAGAACACACCGATAAAGTCTTTATTACAACCTTGGTCAGATTTGGATTTCCCCGGAGAAGATCACGGCGAAACCTTGAAAATAGGGAATGCATCGGCCTCAAACTGTGACCCGTGGTTTCGCCGCAATCCAGGTTACAAGGAATTTTTCCTGTTTAACGCATTGGCACCCATTTGCCGTCCTTGATCTGAATAAAGTCGACCGCACCCAGGACAAGGGCGTCGTGATTATCCGGGCTGAAATTATATTCGCCCATAACACCTTGATAGCCTTGGAGTTTTTCCAGAGCAGCCTGCATCTTATCCGGATCAGTGCTGTTCGACCTTTTGATGGACTCTATGATCAACATGAAAGCATCCCAACCGTGGGCCGCGAAGGGGCTGGGCGGCTTCCCGTATTCGGCCTGATAATTGTCGAAAAGAATTTTTTCATAGGGCAAGGGGTTGCCGTAGTTCAGCGAAGAAGTGAAAACGGTACCCTCTACCGCCTCTTTGCCCACCTTTATATATGCTGGTGAGCCTATGCCCTGGGAACCGACAATCGGTATGTTCAACCCGATCTGTTTCATATTCTTGGCGATAATGGGCGGGGTAGGCATGGTGCCCCATATGACCATGGTCTGGGGTCCCTTCATTTTCATTTTGGTTAAGGGGCCCGTAAGGTCACGGTCACTCTTCTGATATTTTTCCATGGCTACGATTTTGACTTTTCCGCCTTTGATCAACTCTTCCTTGAGAAAATTGGCGCCTTCGGTGCCGTACTGGTTGGAATCATGGAAGATGGCGACCTTGGAGATCCCCAAGCCTTCCAGATAATGCGCTATGGCCTTTGCATCAAGCGTTTGTACAAAGGTTGAGGGAAAGCTGTATTTATAGATTTTTCCTTGACGTTTCCATATGGATGACTGAGGACAGCAATAGAGGTGTAGGACTCCGTACTTATTAGCCACATTGGAAATGGCATAGGAAGCGACGGTCGAACAACAGCCGATGATGGCGGAGACCTCATCCTCTTCAATGAGTTTTTTCGCCAGTTGACTCGACTTGTCCGGAAGGGCTTCTCCGTCATGAAAGAGGATCTCGACCTTCCTGCCCAAAACGCCCCCCTGTTCGTTGAGCATCTTTGCAGCCAGATTAATGGCCGTTATGTTGCCCTGGCCCAATGGTGTATATTTACCAGTGGCCGCTGTTACCACACCGATTTTGATGGGCTCCTGAGCAGACACCCCGGAAAAATTCAGGGCTAAAACCAGGATGATCAATACGAACATACATGTCATTCTCCTCATAATCATTCTCCTTTCTTCAATTTAGATTTATGTTTATGAACGCCAATCAAAAAGATGCTCAATAAATAGAAAGTAAGCGCTTGCTTTTTATCATCAAGGAAATCTCTTGTCAAGAGAAAATTTTAAATAATTTGTCTTTTTTGATAGGATTTATCATTTTGATATAACTATATTATTTGTTATACGAAGCTAAAATCCGGTTTTATAGTCTTTGAAATTTAGCATATAATAAAGCAGGCGATTGCTTTCTATCAATGTTTTTTTGATGGAAGGGCGGTGTGGTTTGATGATGGGTCTTTATTGAATCAGGTTTGGTAATATCGATGTTTTCTGGTCACAGTAGAGACAAAAGCTTACACGGAAAGATTTCAAAGATATGTCACAGTGGAGAGGGCCGTGGGTGGAATATGGGCGAGGTGGGACCTCCGATATGCACTTTCGCCATTCAACATGTAACACCTGATTTTCTTATCATTCTTTATCATCAGGACTGATGCCTAAAGCATTGAAGACAAAATCGGTCACGATTTTAACGATTTGTTCGAAAGTATATCTGTCTTTAAAACTCCATCCCCTTAACGGATAGATCATGAGCAGATATTGAATGATATTGGCTGTAAGAAAGGTGTCGTTTGTCTTGAACTGACCTGATTCCAAGCCCCGGATGATCAGATTTTCTAGTGATCTGATAAATTCGGTTTCCGTTGAGAGGACGATATGGAGTGAATCCGGCTCAAGATGACGGCTCTCAACAAAGATGGTGAGTATCTCGTCATTTAGCCTGAGGCATCGTTCAAGCCCAGTTTGGATTAGGCTCTTGAGCTGTTCAACCGGATCCTTTTCTTCTGCTTCTGTCGTGGACTTAAGGACTTCCTTCCAGTGTTGATGGATTCGTTTATAGAAGAGAAAAAGAATGTCGTCCTTTGTCGAAACATATTTGTACAATGAAGCAATGTTCATGTTTAATGCGGATGCTATGTCCCTTACACTGGTGTTTTGATATCCCTTTTTTGAGAAAAGGGGTCCGGCGGCATCCACTATCTGCTCGTGTCTTTTTCGCAGGATCTCCTTGTTTGCGATCTGCGCTTTGATCTTTTTTTGGTCGTATGTTTTATTCGGCTTAGGCATCGATCCCTTGAAATTCCTTATGAAGAATTAAGTGAACTTCCGAAAATATTTCAGACGATTATATTTCCAAATGGACACTAATTAATATGATGGTTAAAAAATAGCATGTAAGCGATCACTTTTTAACATCAAGAAAATCTCTTGTCAAAAAAAACTTAGAGTAAATGGCGTTATTGCGCCATGTCGATGTGCCGCTGCATTTCGCGACCCTCATCGGTGTGGGAGTACACGATGGCCACCCGGCCGGGCTGCGTTAACCGCTCCCCTGTCCTTATGATAACTGCTTTGTCAATTCGGGATTTGATGATCTCGTGGCGGACATCATAGGCGCCGTCAACATCGAAGCGTTTTTCATCGTACCGGAACCGTATGGAGAGAAGCGTATGGTTCACCAGTATCAGGTGGCAGGTATCCAGAGGGACCTTCAGCTCCTACTTGATTTTCTCTGTGCATCGTGCCATACCCCAGGCCACGATAAGTTGCCACAGGCCCAGGTTCTTGACATGAAAAGCGCTTAGTTTCCATTCTCCATCATCCTACCTCTGTCAATCACTACCGGATGTGTCATCCTCAAAACCGGGGGCGAATCCTTTGCCCCCATCTTTGTCTTCCAGTTGAGGCCCATATGCGGATTTGTGATCAATGGACAGATTCAGTCCCTGGCTTTTTCCCTGTGCAACATAGGACCCTTCAGATAGCCTGAGGGCGCCCATGGGTGTTACCACGATGGCAGACTGATTCTGAACGGGACAGAAATGCTCGCAGTACCCGCATCCGGCGCATTTCTCCTCGCGCACCTGGGGAACGGGAACCGGGTTCCCCGGTTCTTTTCTGAATTCCACCGCCTTGTAGCGACAGACCTCATCGCATACCATGCAGCTTTTTTGCTGCTCCCATGCCAAACATTTCCGGCGAAAGATGATGGCCGTGCCTGTTTTGGCCCAGATGCGTTCGTCTCTTGACAGACTTCGTATGGCATCCGTGGGGCAGACCTCCCCGCACATGCGGCATTCCGGGCTACAGTAACTGCGTCTTAAATTGAGACCCGGGCTGAAAAGACCCATGAACCCGGCGTCGAGCCAGATGGGCTGGAGGGTATTCGTAGGACAGGCGACCATGCATTCGCCACAGCGGCTGCATCGGGCCAGAAAATCCATCTCGGGCAGGGCCCCCGGCGGCCTGATAAGTCCCGGCGGGGCCACCTGGCCCGGCCCCGGTTTACCGTGAAGGGAATTCAGACCGGTAAGACCGACTGTGGCCGTGGCAGCCCCGAACAGGCCTGAATATATAAATTGACGTCGGGTCAAAGAGAAGGGTTGCTTAACATACACATGCTCAGCCCTTAAGCTGTCAAAGGAAATGGCATTTTCGGGGCAGGTATTTTGACATGTTCGGCATACAATACATTCTTCATGCAGGGTAGCGCCAGGGTCTTCCGTTATGATCGCGCTCATGGGACAGGCATTGGCGCATTTTCCACAGTCCGTGCAATCATCAGAGACGCCCCGGCGAATTAGAGGCTTTTTAGATAAAAAGGCCATGAGGGCGCCGGAAGGGCAAAGATTGCGGCACCAGAAGCGGGGCGACGTAACGGCCAAAACAAAGAGTGCTCCGAAAAAGGCTAGTATAAAAAGCTGGGTAGCAAAACGCGGAGTGGCGATTTGCATGAAGACAATGCTGTCCATATCAAACCATTCTGCCAGGGGCTGGATGAGACCCAGTGTTTCGTTTGAAAGGAAAGCGAGGACAGGATGAACGAGGAGGCCATAAAACCTGGTTATGAGAGAAAGAGGCGCGGCCGTGAATACGAAGGATACGCCAAGCAGGGATGCGCCCAATAAAAAGAAGAGTATAATATATTTTAAAAGGCGGAGTTTCCCCGTTTCCGGCTGTTTCTTTCTGGCCGTCCCAAACAGTTTGTCCGTTCCATCGAGGGTGGTGCCCATGGGACATATATAGCCGCAGAAGATCCGTCCGAAAAAGAGCGTAACAACAAGGACCAGCAATGCCGGGATAAAGGCGAAAGCAAATATCCTGCCGCTGATGGCTGTAAAAACAATCAGGGCAGGGTCAAGGCGCAGGAAAAGATCAAGCGGTGTGGGCGTATTGACTGAGAGCACAGCCAATGTCAGCAATATGAGAAAGAGGGTAAGGCTGATGAGCTGTATGGCCCGCCGGAATGCGATCATAAACTGATAGCCTTGACATTCAGGTTTTCCACATCCATTCGTCCCAGCCCCCGCTTATGGGCCTCACGGATATGACGAACCTGCCTTGGCTTAAATTTCTTGCCATACCATTCAAAGAGGGAAACCGCGTATGCGTCGGCAGCGACCATGTCTTTTGAAGCAATAATGGTGTCCATTTTTAGAACTTTCCCCGGCCCGTGCGGACCACCTGTGGATAGCACGCGGGTTCCATCGATGACGGCCAGATCCGCCTTCAATATTGTGCAAAGATCCACGATGGAGTTGTTAAGATCATATTTCCGGTGCATGACGCCGCGATCGTAATTGAGCCCCATCATCCCTTTCATGGAGAGGCTCACGCCCGTCGATGAGTGGGATTTGGCCGTGGGGGCGGCGATGAGCACATCGCTCTTCAGGACCTCCTTCATGATATCGGTGCTGATCATACTCTTTCCTTCAGGGATAGACACCGCCTTGTAAAACCGGTCGTCATTCAGGGCAAAGACCATTTTTTCGCTGATCGGGTTGCAGGCCTTTTCGATGCCCGATCTTTCCAGGCAAAGCTCTTTTTGGTCCAGGGTATGGTCCAGGACCAATATCTTCGCAGCGCCTGCCTCTTTGCACATGACGGCCAGTTCACGGATTACCTCCGGATCGGTATTCGAGGCCCTTTCGGGAGGAGTGGCAAAACTCATGTTAGGCTTTATCACCACCCGGTCGCCGGGCTTTACGAATTGCTTCATTCCGCCTAACAGGTCCACCGCCGCCCGTGTTGCCGCCCCAGGCGCTCCTTTGACCACGGCGATATCCGGAACCGGCGCAGCGATTAGTTTTTTTGGCAACAAAACTCCGGCTCCGCCGACAATCATCCATAGGATTCCGTTTGCCTGGTATTTTAAGAATTCTCTTCGATTCATGGTTAGGACCTCCTTTTGTCATGGTTTCATAGGTTCTGACCTTCTCATACAATGCATTGGCCTCTTTTACAGGTTGTTGACGCTCAGGGAACCTTTCAGATCAAGGGATGGTATAAATCAGCCCATCGATTCTCTCGAAATGCCGATCAGATGTGATAAGTTCTGCGCCATGTTCCATGGTTTGTGCTGCAATCCAGATGTCATTGGTCGGGATTGGCGTTCCCTGTTGTTTGAGTTGGGCCGCGATTCTCGAATAACGGTCTGAAGTGGTTCTTCCCATTTGCACCAACTCCACGGCCTCATGATCCAAGAAACTGTTGAAGTCGGACATGTTTTTCTTGGATTGCGTACCATTACGAAATCCAAACATGAGTTCTCCCAGGACAACCGGAGAAAACAAGATCAATTCGGCACCCACAATGACCTCCACCATCTCGATCGCATTGCGCTTGAATGCCACATAAGCGCTTGTATCCAACATAATCTTCACATCCACATCTCCTCATCTATCTGCTCAAATGACTTAATGGATTCCAGGAACTCTGAAGCTTCCTTCTCGCTCCAACCGCCCGCAAGTGTTCTCAAGGAATTTGCGAGCGGTCTTTTATCTCCTTTCTTTAGCCCAGTATGATGGTAAATCATATCCAGAATTACATGGTTAAGGGATTTCCCCATTTTTTTTGCCAGCCTGCGCACCTCGCGTTCAATCTCCGGATCCATTCCGCGTAAAGTAATTTGTGTCATAACTCACCTCCTGACTCATTATGACTCTTAATACACCTCATTCATACGATAGTCAAGCCCGGAAACACGTTCTCAACTCAAAGAAACAAAGGCATGATAACCCCATCAGCGATAGTATCGCAGTCCTGCACCTCTGCAGAGTGTAGGCGGGGGCTGAGTTTGTTTACTGCATCACTTTATCCCGATAAGTGGATGAAAATTTGTTCCGATAGCCTTTGGGGGATAAGCCGGTGTGTTTCATAAACAGCCGCCGGAAGGAGTTGATGTCTTCATACCCGACTTTCCAGGTGATTTCGTTGATGGTATCCCGCGTACGTTCCAAAAACCGCTTGGCGTTTTCAATTCTTAACCGCTGGAGATAGGCAAGGGGTGTTTCCCCTGTGGCACTTTTAAACCGGCGTTTGAAATGGCGCGGGCTGATCCCGATGGATTGAGCTACGGTATCAATGGAAAATTTGTTTTTATAGTTTTTCCCCATCCACTGCTGTGCCTTCATGATTTGCTCGTCAGAATGATTTTTCCAGAAATCGTAAATAATATAGGGGGCCTGGCTTTGCCGGTCCGTGTCAACAAGCAGGGCTTTTGCGCACCGGGATGCCAGATCCGGTGAACCGTATTTTTCAATCAAATGCAGGCAAAGACTCATGAAAGCCGTTGCCGCCCCCGTGCAGTAAAGTCCGTTATCCTCGGTTAAAAGACGATCAATCTGGAGGTTGACCTTCGGGTATTGCCGTTTGAACATTTCGGCAAACTGCCAGTTGGTTGTGGCAACACGTCCGTTTAGAAGACCGGTTTCCGCCAGCAGAAATGTCCCCGTGCAGGTACAGGCAATTTCATTTCCACTTTTATGGTTATACTTTGCCCATTCGCAGATGGTCTCAATTCTCGGATTATCCATATCAAATGGTGGAAGAAATGCCGGTAGCAGAATCAAGTCTGCTTTTTCCATTTTCTGCATTGCTCTTGAAGGGGTTAATGTAATGCCGCCATGGGCAGTCACCGGCTGCCCGTCAATAGAGACGATTTCAGTTTCAAAGAGCGGCCCCCCGCCGTCCTTTTTCATGTAAAGCCACCACAAATTGGCGACGGAAAGCGCGTCAATAAATCCGGCAATAGCTGAGGCCACGCAATTGTTTTCTGCAAGCAGGGTAATTTTTGCCATGAATTTCATGTCCTTTTTTAAAGTTATGTCACTTTCAGCATGAACTAAGTCATATATGCCTCTTTTGTTTGGGGTTGTCAAGCGGTATAAAATGCGTCAGGATGAACTTGAATCTTTAAAAGGAAAAATATCAAGGAGACGCATGATGACGATAAAAATCGCAGGGTGTGACCTGGGAAAGGCCTCTGCAAGTTTTGTAATAGCGAAAGCTACAGGTGACGGAACATTTGGCGTGGAAAGCACAGCACATATTTCCCATGACGGAAATCCGTTTGAAGTGTTTAAAAATTGGTACCGGGAAAATAATGTTGTTGAATGCGCGGCATTGGGCGCCACCGGGCTTTATGCCGGTGAACTGGCGGAACCGGCCCTGGTTTTTCCTGAAGATGCCTGCCAGGAAGCAGCCCTGGAAGCAAACCCCATGTTTCCCGATGAAATGAATCTCGTGAGTGTGGGAGCACGGGGATACAGTGTGTTGTCCCGACGTCCGCTAAATGGTTCAAACAAAAATTCGGACAAAAATACTGACGGCATGCGGTTTTTATACCATTTCCTGGAAAACGATAAATGCTCATCCGGAGCCGGGGAAAACATACAGAAAATCGCCGTCCGGTTCGGTCTGGATATCACAGAAGCGGACCGCCTGGCGCAGTCTGCCGGAAACAGCATCCCGATTACCGCCCGATGCTCGGTCTTTGCTAAAAGCGAAATGACCCATTACGCCAACCAGGGAAAACCCACCAGTGAATTGTTTAAGGGATTTTTCGGATCAGTTGCCCGTAATGCAGGCGCTCTGCTGTCAAAAAACGGGGCCGGAGGACCGGTTTACCTGATCGGCGGGCTGACGCGTATTGATTCTTTTGTGGAAGCATTTTCCGGTGCTGTCGGTAAAACAGCCGTGCTGCCGGAAAATCGCCTCACCCTGGAAGCAGAGGGTGCGGCATCCATTGCCGCTACCCATGTGAATGGGCAGGGTGCGGTTCATTTGCCGGCGGATCCGGACAAACTGATCCATATCCAAAAAAAGCGCTTTACGGTGCTGGATCCTGCCTATACAGCAAAAGAGAGGGTCAAGGTGATGCCGGAGATCCCGGCAACAGAAAACTGGGCCCGGCAGCAGAAAACTGGGCAGCCGGCGGTCCTTGGCCTGGATCTGGGGTCCACCGGGGCCAAAGCGGTGCTGACATCAATTGAAACCGGTGTGCCCCTGTTGGATGTGTATGACCGTACCAAAGGCAATCCCGTAGATGCTGCCCGACGTCTGGTATCAATGATCCTTGAAATGGGCCAGCCTGACATCCGCGCCGTGGGGCTCACCGGTTCAGGGCGGGAAGCGGTGGCAACCCTTGCCCGGACGGTGTTTCCGGATTCAGAATCAGGCATGGGCAAGGTCAGCGTGCTCAATGAAATCGTCGCCCATGCAACCGCTGCCATTTCATGTGACCCGGACCGGGGAAACGACATGTCCATCATTGAGATCGGCGGACAGGATGCAAAATACACCCGCATCAGCGGCGGCCGCATCATTGAAAGCGATATGAACAAGGCATGCAGTGCCGGTACCGGATCATTTCTGGAAGAACAGGCAAACTGCTATGATATTAATGATATCGAACACTTTGTACAGATGGCAAGGGATGCGAAACGGCCCCCGGACCTGGGACAGATGTGCACGGTCTATATTGCCGACTCCGGGGCCGAAGCCCTGAAAGAAGGATTTGAACTGGGGGACATCTTTGCGGGATTTCAGTATTCGGTCATTCAGAACTATTTAAACCGGGTCATGGGGCAGCGAAACCTGGGCAAAAAGATTTTTTTTCAGGGCAAGCCCGCGACCAACGAGTCCCTGGCCTGGACCCTGGCGGCAGTGACCGGTCGTGAAATTATAGTACCCCCAAATCCGGGGGCCATGGGCGCATGGGGCATCGGGCTGTGCGCCATTAAAGAGCTCGGAAAAGAAGCGCTTCAATCAGCATCCCGTCTGGCATTAAATAATTTTCTGGCAGCCGAAATCACTGACCGCTCGGAATTTACGTGCAAAGACGGCAAATGCCGGACCATGTGTCCCATCGAGCGTACGACAATTAGGTTCGGTGACATTCAAAAGGTGGCCACCTCGGGAGGGGCCTGTCCCAAATATGAGATCAGCGCGCAGTCCATGCCGAAACTGGATAAAGACGCCCCGAATCCCTTTGAACAGCGTGCCCGGCTTCTGGCGGAATATGAACTCGAATATCCGGACCGGCCGGTGGTTGCCATTCCCATGACCGGCCCGGTGGGCGGGTATTTGCCGTTTCTGTCAACCATTATAACCGAGCTGGGGTTTTCGGTCACGGTCTTAAAATCCGATTCAAAGTCGCTGGCAAGGGGGGAACATCTGTGCAACAGCTTTGATTCCTGCGGACCGGTAAAGATAGCGCACTCCATCTGCGACACAGGCGAGCCATATCTGTTTTTTCCTAAAATCATGAACTTTCCCGATCGGGAGGGACCGGGGGGGATTGCCTGTGTGACGGAACAGTCCATGCCGGAAGTGATTGAACAGTCATTAAAGGCCCGGGGCAAAGAGGTCACGGTGATCCGTCCCCGGCTCTATCTTGAAAAGGGGCTCACCGAACCGTCCGTCATTGAAAGTCTTACGGCATTGTCGACTGCGTTGGGGGCGGACACGTCTAAGGTGGCCGAAGCGGTGGAAAAAGGGGCCGAAGCGCAAGAAACCTTTGAAGCAGCCTTAGGAGAGATCGGTCAAAAAGCCATGGATTATGCCATTGCCAACAAGATCGCCCCGGTGGTGGTCTGCGGATCGCAGCATGTGATCCATGACAAAGCTGCAAATTCAAAAATTCCCGACATTCTGCGCCAGAACGGGGCCATGGCCATTCCCATGGACTGTTTTCCCATTGCCAAAGAGACGCCGGAAATGAAACGGATCTACTGGGGAGACGCCAATCGGTATGTACGGGCGGCCCTGTCCGCAAAGGAAACCAAAACCGCTTTTCCCCTGATGCTGGCGTCCTTCGGCTGCGGACCGGCGTCTTTTACAGAACAGGTCTTTCAGTCCCTGCTGGCGGGGTACCCGCATACGATTCTGGAAAGTGACGGCCACGGGGGCGCCGCCGGGTTTATCACGCGAATCCAGGCGTTTTTGCAGTCGGTTAAGCAGTATAGGGACGAAGAGGGCAAAGCAGCGCCTGCCGATCATGACCGTGTTGTTTCCTACGTGGAATCCGGGGTGCATCGGGGAAAATATTTGGATAAAGGGATCCGGTACGTGTTTTTCAGCAGTTTGGATTACCTTGGGGATCTGTTTGCCGCCGTGTACCGCTCCTATGGGTATGACGCGGTCTCAGCCCCGCCGGTTTCGGAAGAAAACTGCCGTCTGGGAAAACCGGACTGCTCGGGGAAGGAATGCATGTCCTACCAGCTGATCTGGGGAGCGTTTCGGGAGTACTTAGAATCCGTCAAGAATGAAGTGGCAGCCCCGGGGCAGGAAGCGCCACAACATATCCGGCTGATGCAGCTCTCCGGGCAGGTCTGCCGGGCGGGGATGTACGGGATCAAGGACCGGCTTTCGGTCAACCGCATGGGGATGCATGACCGGATTTCCGTGGCCGCGCTGATGATCGCCGGCGGTCCGGGCATGGCGGCCCGCCTGATTGCCGGACTCACCGGTATGGATATTCTGCGGCAGTTTTATCTTTACCATATGGCGATTGAATCCGTGCCGGGCGAGGCCCGGGAGGTTTACCACCGATACGGCAAGGCCATTTTGGCGCTTATTGAACGGCCCTCAAAAATCGGTTTCAAGGGAACGGCCCAGAAAGGGTTTCACTGGACCTTGCTCAGAAAAATCATCAAACAGGCAAGCGGTGAGTTTTACCGCATGGACCGGCGGGCCGGGGACACATCCGAATTCCGGACAATTTTTGTTTCCGGTGACCCCATGGCCAAGGGCAATGATGTGGCCAACTGCGGTCTTTTCGATCGGTTGAGTGAGCAAAAGATCCGGTCCGTGGCCGAACCGCTGTGTGATTTTTTAGAATTCCTGGCCCGCGTTCACCCCCATATAATGTTCGGCCGAAAATCAACCGAGCGCCAGAATGCCGGGTACCTCAAGGTCATGGTGATGATTCGGGACAGCCTTTACAAAATGGCCGCCAAAGGCCATCCCTGGCTGCCCACGCCGGACATGCCGGCTGTGCTCAAGCGGTCGTCTGAGATCATTGATCCCAACACTCTGGGCGGAGTGGGCCAGGTGGTGGGAAGCGTTCTGCATTATTGGGAAACCGGGACCTATGATGGCGTCCTCATGACCAGTTGCTGGGGCTGTGATAATTCTCTTATCGAAGAAAGCCTGCTGCGGCATCACCGGGAGATCCCGTTCTTTTTCTTCTATGATGACGGCACGCCGCTGGATACCCGAAAAGTCAACCGGTTTGCATATCAGCTGCACCGGCATCCCAAACGCAGCATATTGGAGACAAAAGCCGCTTGATCAAATTACCGTTCCTGGAGGCGAAGCGCTACTTTCCACCAGCAGCTTTCCATTCCAGCGTTTCAACGTGTTTTCGAAATACCCCGGCTTTCTCCCTTTTAACGTCATTTCCTTCGACCAGGAGCAATTCCGGGGTTTTATCCGGTTTTGAACCCGTTTGAGGGAAACGCGAGGTTTCATTATCCAGCCCCTCTCCGGTATCCTTACCCGGCGGCATAAGAAAATTAATGAGCCTCGGCCCTTTTTCACGGGGAGTTCCCCGGACCCTAAGGGGCAGTTGTTTGGGAACAAAGGTTTCCAGCTCCATTACAATTTTGCCGTCCTTTCCACGAAGAGAAAAATCAACAAACGGGCTTTTGAGCGAACGTTCCACCCGTTCGGCCGTGAAAATGATAAACGCAATGAAATCTTCCATTAACTGAGAGGTTTCCAGGGGCTGACCCATCTTTTCCATCATTTGACGGTAGGTGTTGAAAAAACCCGCTATTTTTTCCTTTTCCTGCGCAATCGTTTGGGTATTAAACCGAATTCGGTAAACGTGTTCCTCGTCATGGACAGAATCCAACGCCGCCACGGCGGTGTGATGCTTCGAGATATCTTCTTCTGTTTCAGTCACACTTACAGCCACACTACCCTCGGCCAAAGCGATGATTTCTTCAGGGGAACGGCGAAAGCCTTCGTCAAGTTCCTGCCAGGGAACCACACGGCTGACTTCCTCAAATGACGTCGTCCCCTTCAGCACCTTGTAAAAACCGTCTTCCCGCATGGTTACAAGATTCGACGCTTCCCTGGCCAATCGCCTGATTTCGCCGGATGTTTTGCGCGCAAGGATGGCGTCTCGAATCATATCGTTGACCAGCAGAAGTTCATGCACTCCGGTCCGGCCGCGATATCCCATCTGGTTGCAGTGGGTACACCCAACGGGCTTATAGAATTTGAACTTTTCCAGATTTTCGGCGCGAACCCCCAGGACGTCCAGTTCATATTTATCGGGGACGTAGGCCTGCCTGCATTCGGCGCAAAGGACACGGACCAGCCTCTGAGCCAATACGGAAACCACTGTGGATGATATGAGAAAGGTGTCAATGCCCATGTCCATCAGCCTGAGCAGCGCGCCGGTGGTATCTTCCGTATGAAAGGTCGACAGAACCTTATGCCCGGTCAGAGCGGCCTGGATGACCGCTTCCGCCGCAACTGAATCCCTGATTTCCCCCACCATGATAACATCCGGGTCCTGACGCATCATGGATTTAATGAAATCCACATACGTATGCCCCAGCTTGGGATTGAGCTGGCCTTGAACCACACCATCAATGACGTATTCTACCGGGTCCTCCACGGTGATAATGGACGTCTTGCCGTCGTTGAGATAATTGATTCCTGCATATAGCGTCGTTGTTTTCCCGCTTCCCGTGGGCCCTGTAACAAGGATCACGCCTGATGGCTGTTCCAGAATCTGCTGTAAACGGATCTTGTTCTGGGGCGTAATTCCCAATTGATCAATATCAATAAGCGCACTTTTGCGGTAAAGAATCCGAATAACAATGTTTTCCCCAAAGGCAGCAGCATAGACCGATACCCTCAAATCAACGTCTTTGTCCATCACTTGGGCATGAATGCGGCCGTCCTGATGTTTTCGCTTCTCGGCGATATCCAGTTTGCACAGCACCTTGATTCGGGAAGCAAGACTGGGGGCCAGGGAAACAGGCAGATCTGTTTTGTGGTGCAGCATCCCGTCGATTCGGAATCTCACACGGAGGCTGTCTTCCTTGGGTTCAATATGAATGTCGCTGGCGCCTTCAAGGATGGCATTGGTAAAGATATAGTCCACCACCCCGCTAGTGGTGTCCCCCGAATCCATGGAGATTTTCTTATCCCCGATGATGAGATCCTTTTTTTCTTTGTTGGAGGTTGCTTTTTTTTCGAAAGTGACCCTTTGGAAATGCTGATTGATGGCGTTTCGAATGTCGGTGGATGAGGCAATGGCCGGTTTGATTTTACGGACTTTGAAAACGCGGCCAAGGTTCTGAATCATGTCCCTGTCAAGGGGATTGCTCATGATCAGCGTCAACACATTATTTTCCTTGAAAGCAGGGATAATTTCATTGCTCAGCAGAAATTCCTCGCTGATGCCTTTCAAAAGCGTTTTGTCGATCAGGTGAAAATCGGGTGCAACCTTGAGGATTCCCATCTGAATGGATAATGCATCCACAAGGGCGCCTTCGGTGATAAAGCCCTTGCTGATCAGTATCTCGCCCAGTTTTCCACCAATCTTCTGTTGATGGTCCAGCCCTTCATCCAGCTGTTGGGCCGTAATCAGCCCCAGGTTGATGAGCAGATCCCCCACAGAGATGCGTTTCTGGTATTGGTTGAGTATTTTGTGCAGGCGGGCTCTGGAGAGAAATTTCAGGTCGACACAGACTTCACCGAGCGGTTTATAGACTTTTTCCTCTTTTTTTACGGCCAGAGCCTTTTCAAGCTGTTCTGGGGTGATGGCGCCTTCCTGGATGAGCAGTTCGCCAACCCGGAGTTTGCTAGACGCGTTCATTGCCGCTCACCTCTTTTCCTTTCCAGGGAGGAAACAACCGACAAAGGAGAGTTGCCTTCTTTTGCTTCCGGCGCTGTTTTTTTCGGCATGGCATCGGCAAAAAAGGATTCGGGCGTTTGATTCTGCTCCGGGTCAAATTCACACATACCCATGTGGGGTGTCAAAAGACCCATGGAGGGCATTTGAACCGAAATATCCTGGAGCACGTTCTTTTGAACCCTCTGCGCCGGGATCTTTGCGTTTTCAAAAGACGTATGGGTGAGTAGAAAGGCAAAATTGCCCCCTTTCCACCTTGCGATGATGTCCGCTTTGCGAAGGGTTCGAAAAATGGCGTTTTGAATAACGCGAACGATTTCAATTTCCTCTTCGGGATGCAAGTCCTTAGTCACTTCATCAAAATTTGAAATGATAATGGTAATCAGGGTGAGGTCATATTTGTTTCTTCTGGCGTTTGCAATCTCTCTAGCCAGAACTTCCATAAAAAAAGTCATGGAATACCCTTTGGTCGCCATATCAATGACGGAGAGCTCCTGGGATTTCCTGGCGAAAATCTTCTTCTCCAAGACCCCGTGGACCAGATCCAGGGCCAGCAAAAGCAGATCCTGTTCCTCTTTTCTAAGATCCGCCATGTTAATATTTTCAAAGAATAATGCGGAATAGATGGGATCGGTTTCCTTGGTATGGATGTAGATTTCCCCGGGCTGCTCAGGGCCTGCTTCAGTAAAGGGGACATCGATGAAACTGTTTGCAACATCGTCGGATTTCAGGAGAATCGCGTGTTCCTTCCACAAATGTGCGATGATGAGTTTATTGATTTCAGCGAACTGATCTTGCTCGGGAATGTTGTCCCCGCACAGGTAAAGCTCGCTGTGATGATCGAAAACCAGAAACGCCCCCCCTTTGGTAAAGGGATATAAAGAATGAATAATGGTCAGCAGAGCCGCCGCGAGATCCTTAGGCGCAATATCCCAAGTGTCAATCATATTGATTTCGTTCAAAATGGTGGCTCGAAGGAGATCCTGTTCCAGGAGACCGGTGGCCATCATGAGAATCGTCCGGTCGTCCAGTTCCGGAATCATGTTCACACGGCCGATGAGTTGATGTCCGGGCCTCGCTTTAAGGGTCAGGCCTTGAAGTGTCCGTTTCCACACCTCCTCCGATACCGGTGTTGTCAGGTAGTGATTCGCCTGGCAGACCTTGCTCCAATAGCGATCCAGAGGACTTCCGGAGGACGCCGCATGCAGTATGGGAATGGCATCCATGAAAGGATCCTGTTTCAACAACCGGGCGCATTGATAGCCATTCATTCCAGGCAGGTCAACATTGAGGATGATCAATTCGGGCTTTTTTAAATATGCTTTACGTACGGCGTCTATACCGTTTGTACAGATGATAAAATCCGTTTGCCGTTTTTCAAGCAATTCCCTGATGGACCCGTCCGAGGTTTCCGGATTTTCCGCCAACAGCACTCTCATCTCTTGGTTATTCATCCTTTCCCGCAGATATCTCTTCCATCAATAGATCCCTTCCCGGCACCCGGCGGCAATGGTTTTCCCCAGCTCTTCGCACTGCGCAAGGATTGCGCCATCAATCTCACCTTTTGCGATCACGGGGGCTAAGACTTTCTTAAACTGATACCCCAGACAAATTCGTTCAATATGGTTTAAAGCGCCGGTTCCGTCATTGCCGGCACTGATAAAGACTGCGTATGGTTTTTTAAATATCTCTTTCCTGTGGCGCGCTTCATTGTAAGTTCTGTCAAAGAAATCTTTTACCATCCCCGCCATGTAACCGAAATATTCGGGCGAACCGATAACCAGACCATCACATGCCAGCAGATCCTCCAGGGTTGCCTCAGATGCCATTTTCAAAAAAACAGCGACGTCTTCTATGGATCGGGCCCCTTCGGCGGCCTTTTCGGCCATTTTTCGGGTGTTCCCACTTTGAGAATGATAGACAATAAGAATCTTACACGTCAAAGGTTTCTCCTTAAGCTAACGGCTAAATGCGGGTTTAAAATTTCAAAAGTAAGCACCAAACATGAGGATCACCGAATCCACGCTCGTATTATCCCCGTTCAGATAAGCGTTTGACAGATGGTCCCAGCGTAAAGATGTAAACAACGTTTCCCTGCCGATGGGAAACTCAAACCCAAATCCAGCTTTGGGATTAAAATTGAGCCGGGATCCCTGGCCTTCCACGCGAAATCCTGTGTAAATCAGTCCGATGCCACCCTCGATGTATGGCCGAACGGCTTCTGAATCAAGGAAATCCAGATAATAAAGGGCCAGCATGCAAGCCGATGCCATGGGCCAATTATCAGGGGTTGTGGTGGAACCCAGGCTGAACTCCAGTTTAAACCGCAGATTTTCCG
>CAYSFQ010000012.1:5989-29667 GCA_964430575.1 uncultured Desulfobacteraceae bacterium | reverse complement strand
CAAAAAGCAGCCTTAGAAGGGTCGTTTTTCCCGCACCGCTGGGTCCCGTGACAAAAACAAATTCCCCTTTTTCAATCCTGAGATTGATATCGTCCAGGGCAATATGGGGGCCATATTTCTTGGAAAGGTGAAATAGCTGTATCATCTAGTATGTGCCCATGGCCCTGAAAAGCCTTGCCCGGGCGAGATGGTACTCAAAAAGCGAACGGAAATGGTTGACCCTTGCCCGGGTCAGGTATCGCTGCGCGTCCAGAACCTCGGTGGAGGTGCTGACCTGGGCCTTGTAACGCTCCTGGCTCACCCGCAGATTCTCTTCACCCTGCGCCACCGCTTTTTTTGTAATGGGGACGTTTTCTTCGGCGGTTTTAAGGTCTAAAACGGCATCCTTTATTTGGAGTTGTATCTGCTCTTCCAACTCCATCTTGGTCTTGAGGACTTCATTTTTCACGCTTTGCTGCTGCTTCACCGAATAATAGGTTTTGCCCCATTCCCAGAAAGTCCATTCCAAACCGACGGTGGCTTCCCAGTTGCTGGCCTGGTGAAATTCCCCCCCTGACACCGCCGGCGTATCCCCTTGCTTTATGTAATCCCACGTAAGCACCACTTCGGGATAGTATTTGCTCCTGCTTAACCTGATCTGCTGATCCGTCTGAAGGAGATTCACATCAATCAGCTTCATCTCCGGCCGGTTCTTAAATGCAATCTCCACATACTCCTGAAAATTGCCTTTTTCCGGATTATGCACCTTGATTTCTTCAACTTCCACCTCCGCATTTACCGGCTTTGATAGAACCGCATTGAAATTGGACCGCGCCAACCTGGCCTGATTCCTGGCAGACGTCAAATCATGTTTGGCATTGCTGGCGTTAACTTCCGATTCCAGCAAATCGTTAATAGGAATCATCCCCACCTTATAGAAATTGCGGGCCACTTCCGCGTGGCCCTCCAGGGCTTCCGCCGCCTTTTCGGCAGTCTCTACCGCCATGTCCGCCGTCAGGATATTAAAATAGGCCGCCTTGGCCTCCAGGGCCAAATTCAACTCCTGGGTCTGAACCTCCAGCTGTGATTGATCAATGCCCAATTCTGAAAGCCGATAGGCACTTAAAATTGCGAACCCGGTAAAAATCGGTTGGGTAACCGTTCCTTTCCATTCATAATTATTCTGGCTTCCTATTTCAAGCGGCCCCCCCAGGCCTGTAAAAAAGACTTCCTGCTCCATACCATATCGTCTGTAACCATAAGATGTGCTTAACTTGGGCAGAAAATCCGCTCTCGCCTGGTTCTTCACATACTCTGCCTGATTGATCTGTTCTTTTTTGGCTTTCAGCTTCCAATTGTTGGTCAGGGCCTCTTTGACACATTGTTCCAGCGTATAGACTTTTTTTTCCTTGGCCGAAGCCCCACTTGAAAGGGAAAGGATGAATAGCAAACAACTGACGCAAGCCATCACAAACCAGCCTGTGCACCTCATCTCACGCTCCTCCAAAACAATCCAAAAAATTAATTTGATGCTTAAGTAGGGGTATTCATTAAAACAAAGCCTTAAATATGTCAATCGGAATTCAGTCAATGATGCCATTGTCATGATTGAAACCATGAACACAACCTTTATCTCCTCCTGGCGCCCAACAAACCCTTGACAGGGGCGGTGGCAAAATGATCTGTTAAAACCCATTTAAAAAGCACAGGTCCAATATCCGCCACTCACTGAATAACACTGTACAAGGAGGTCCACATGATCCGCCTTTTAAGCACTCGATTCAAGTTCAAAACCCTTCTGATTTTCCTGTTCCTGCTTGCAGCCATTGACCCCGTCTTAAAGCAATTCGGCCAATTTGGACTGAATTTCCTGGACGTACTCTTCACCATAGCCCTTTTAACAGCCCTTTACTCCATCAGCGGCAACCGTAAAATCCTGATTTCCGGCATCCTGCTGGTGGCACCTATCTTTTTTCTGGGCTGGACCGATTTTGCAAAAAATGAATTCTACCTGGGCCTGGTGTTATATGCGTTTGGTATGGCTTTTTTCGGGTTTGTGGCGGTGTCAATCCTTGTTCACATCGTTGCTGAGGAAAGTGTCACCATGGACCTCATTTACGGATCCGCATGTGTATATTTTCTGCTTGGTTTTGTGTGGGCCATCGGCTATGGACTGATCGAATTGCTCATACCGGGATCTTTCAGCGTTGGCGGGCATGTTCTCACCCGTATGGACTATCTCGGCCAGTATGGGTTCTTAAACGATAACCTGTCCTATTTCAGTTTCATTACACTTACAACCCTTGGGTACGGCGACATTATTCCCCTTTCACCACCGGCCAAAGCCGCTGCAAGCCTTGAAGCCATCGTGGGTCAACTCTACATTGCCCTGCTAGTGGCCCGCCTGGTGGGGTTACATACCTCTCAGTCCATGGCAGAAAAACGGGAGAAGAAAAAACTGAAAGAAATCTGCAAGCCGTTATTGGAAAAAGACCAGGGCAACACGCAAAAAGAGCCATAACCTCATGGTTTCAAAACCTGAAGATCTTTATATCTATCTGGTCAGCGGCACCCTGACGGAATCGAATGAAACAGCTCTCGGCGGGACCTTCATGGGAAATTGGGTGGAGGGAAACAGCGCATTTCTGTTTTTTTCAGCCCCCGCTGAAAAGCAGGTGGCCGGTTTGTTGAAAAACCGCCGGGAACTGCATCTTGATGACAGCTATCATTTCACCTACGAAGACTGGCAGGGAGGCGGTCTGGAGACCCTTAAGATCGGGCCGTTCCTGGTGATCCCACCCTGGCTGGAAAGCCCTGCTGCCGAGGGATGCATAAAGATTCTACTGGATCCCGGCGTGGTTTTCGGCAACTGTCTTCATCCCACGACCCGGACCTGTCTGGAAGCGCTTTTTCTGCTGTCAAAACAAACCCATATGAGGCATGTGCTCGATTTGGGGACAGGGACCGGCATTCTGGCCATCGCCGCAGTCCTTTTGGGTGCTGAGAAGACTCTGGCCGTGGACTTCAACCCCCTTTGCGTCAAGACGGCTGCCCGGAACGTTGAATTAAATGGACTGGGGGACCGGGTCAAAGCCGTTCGGGGGAAAGCGGAAGATTTTGCAGAAGAGGCGGCAGATCTGGTCGTAGCCAATATTCAGTATGAGGTAATTCGGGACTTCTTGAAAAAAAATGCCCCCGCCAAACCACAAACCCTGATCGTTTCGGGGCAGATGCGGAGTCAATCGAGAGATCTCAAAATGCAGTTGAAGAGCCTGGGGTATCACACACTCCGGGAATGGGACCATGATATGACTTGGTTTACCATCCTGGCGGAAAGAGGCTGATCCCAATAAACTCTCAAACAACTCAAACGAATAAAGCCTATCGGTTTGAGCCCTCCAGTGAAAGAACCAAGGGTATTACATGGAGTTCTCTTGATAATTCCCGTGTGGCGCCCAGTTTCCACTGGCTACACCGGAATTTCCCATTCAGTCGATTCCCAATTTCATCCGCCAGACCATTCACATCAATTACTGGATGACGCTTGAACACCTGGGGCAATCCGTAGGTAAGGTTGCAGGCCAGACATTTTCCCGGACGCTGACGCAATTGAAACTCGAAATGGAGTTCGTTTCCACGGTGCGCTTTAAACGCCAGCCCGATATCAAACGCCCCCTCTGCAGCATCCCCGAAAAGGGATTCAAAGAACGCGTCGGCCCGTCCCACAGGGAAAAGTTTCTCAAGATCGTCCTGGGTAAAAATATCTTCCAGTTCTCCATTTGCCATCATAAACACCCTCCAAGGACCAGGGAAACTTAAAAAAGTGTATCTAATCTACCACAAAAAGGCTTCAATGAAAACAAAAAACCAATGCCTTTTTCCCACGATCTGGATCCATTTCTAATTGGAAAATCCAATGAATTCTTGACTTTCTAAAGTATCCGGCGTTACAAAGAAACGGCAAATCTGAAAAACTCATACCGTATTGTGGTGTTGGTTTGATTCGCAACGGGTCCATTCTAGACGGAGCGCATTTATGAGCACGGATGAAAGCAGGGTTCCCATCCCAAAGCTTCAGGGACACCACTGTTTTGCATGTGGTACCGACAATCCCATCGGACTGAACATGCAGTTTTACCGTTTGGGAGATATGGTCTGCTCGGACATTACGTTACAGCGGAACCATGAGGGCTGGGAAGGTATGGCCCACGGCGGCATCATTTCCACACTGCTCGATGAGGTCATGAGCTGGACCGTACTCTATTTCAAACGAACCTTCCTGGTCACCCGAAAGATGGATATCAAGTACATCAAACCGGTGCCTCTCGGCGTACCGTTGACCGCACGGGGAAAAATCCTGGATGACGCGGGCGCCCCCAAAATTGAAATCAGGGGCGAAATCGTGGATGCTCAGAAAAGGCTTCTCGTCAGGAGCCGCGGCGAGTTTGTAATGCTGGTTGAAAATCAGCTTTCTTCTGTTTCTCCGGGCCTGAAACAGGAAATGACGGATATGTTTGAGAATTTCAAATGACTCAATCCAAGCCAAAAGGATTACATCCCATGCCTACAGATTCAAAGAAACAAACCGTTTCCATTGTACGTTATGAAAAACCACTGGATTCAGTGAAAAAGGCTGTTGATCTCAGCCGGGGGCTCGATCATCTCCCTTCAAACACAAACGTATTTATCAAACCCAATATCGTTTCCTGGAGCCGCTTTGGCACCTTTCCCGCCTATGGTGTCATTACCACAAGCCGGGTGGTGGAAGACATGGTCATTCTCCTCAAGGAAAGGGGCATCCAGAAGATCGTGATCGGGGAAGGCATTGTGCTCTTTGATCCCCGGGACCGTGAAACACCTGCCCATGCCTTTGAAACTCTCGGCTACAACACCATGAAAAAAAAATACGGCGTCGAGGTTGTCGACCTGTTGGAGCGACCCTTTGAAAAGGTTTCATTTCATGACGGTACGACCCTCAATTTCAGCGCGGATTTTCTCAAAGCCGACTTCGTGGTCAATATTCCCGTGCTCAAAACCCACGCCCAAACGGTTGTTACGTTGGGGATCAAGAATCTCAAAGGAACCATTGACGTCAATTCTCGAAAAAAATGCCACAGTGCGGACACGGAAAAAGACCTTCACTATATGATCGCCAGGTTTCAGGAGATCCTGCCCGCCGGGTTTACCCTTATTGACGGCATTTTTACCAATGAACGGGGGCCTGGGATTGATGGAAAAATCAGACGGGAAAACCTGCTCATTGGATCGCGGGATGTGCTTTCCGCCGACAAAGTAGGCACCATGGTGCTTGGCTACGACCCTTCGGAAGTTCCCTATCTGGTTCAGACTGCCCATGAGGCCGGGAGACCCGTTGACCTCTCGGACACAGATGTGGTGGGAGAAAAAATCGAAGGGGTGGCATCAAGGCATCATTACTCTTTCCCCTATACTCCGGACGAATCCCAGGCCCTTCCTGTCCCCATGAAACGAATGGGAATTCAGGGCTTGAGCTTTCGAAAATATGACCTTTCCATGTGCACCTATTGCTCTTTGCTCAATGGCATGATCCTGATAGCCATCTCGCAGGCCTGGCAGGGAAATCCATGGGACGACGTGGAGGTGCTGACCGGAAAATCAATGGCGCCCACCCCGGGAAAAAAGAAAACCATTCTCATCGGAAAATGCATTTATCAGGCCAATAAAAACAGTCCGGATATCAAGGAACTGTTTGCCGTTAAGGGCTGTCCCCCATCCACGACACAGATCGTGGAAGCCTTTCAAACTGCGGGCATTCCCATCAGACCGGATATTTTCGAAGCTAAAGAACAGCTACCGGCATTCTTCATGAAAAGATACGAAGGGAAACCGGACTTTGACATGGGCCTGTTCAGGGTAAAATAAAAAGGTATTGTAAACAGTTCCTCTATTTTTCACTTATTTAAGGTACGGTTCCCTGAGCCCTTTCTTGAAAATCTTACCGGAACCGGTCTTGGGAAGTGCTTCCAGAAAATCAACACTTTTTGGCGTTTTGTAACCCGCCAGATCCTTTCGGCAGTAGGTAATGATCTCTTCCACGGTAACCGCACACCCATCCTTCAACACCACGCAGGCCTTGACCGCTTCTCCCCAATGGGCATCCGGCACACCGATAACTGCCGCTTCCAGCACATGGGGGTGCGTATAGAGAACATTTTCCACTTCCGATGAATAGACGTTCTCCCCACCGGTAAGGATCATGTCCTTTTTTCGGTCCACAATATTCACGTACCGCTCCCCGTCCATGACCGCCAAATCCCCGGTATACAACCAACCGTCCCGAATAGCCTCTTTTGTCTCATCCGGCAACCGCCAGTACCCGGGCGTCACCGTATCCCCTTTCACAATGATCTCACCCACCTGCTTTTCGTCCATGGCCACATCATTTCCCTCTTCGTCCACCACCCGAAGACTCACGCCGATGAATTCCCGTCCGGTCTTGGCTTTGAAATTTAACTGCTCTTCAGCGGACAGGGTTTTCAGATGATCTTTCAGAATGGAAAGGGTCAGATAGGGGCTGGTCTCCGTCATGCCGTAGGTCTGGATATAATCGCACTGAAAGGCTTCCACAATTTTCCGCACGGTCTCGGGCGCAATGGGCGCACCGCCGCTTAACACCACCCTCAAGCTGGAGTAGTCAAATTTTCCAACATCGGAATGGTTGACCATCATGTTGAGCATGGTGGGAATCAGGTTGCTGAGGGTGATTTTCTCTTCCTGGATCAGGCGACACACTGCCTCTGTATCAAAGGAGGGCACGAGCACATGTTTCCCTCCCACCCAGGTCATCGCAAAGGTGGCCCAGGCATCCGCCAGGTGGAAAAGCGGCGCCACATGAAACCACCGGTCGCGGTCGGTGAGTTGCAGTTCCGCGATTGTGCCAAGAGCATGGCTTTTGACATTCTTGTGGGTCAACATGACCCCTTTGGGCCGGCCGGTGGTGCCACTGGTATAATAGAGGTGGGCCACATCATCATCGGATATTGCAGGGGCCGGGGGCGGTTGATCGGAGTGGTTTTTCAGCAGCGCTTCGTATTCTATATCTTCCCCGTTCAACACATGGGAATCGGTTCCTGTCCAGATGATTTTTTCCAGGGTTGGCACACTTTGGGGAAGGTCTTTCGCTTTTTCAATAAAGGCACCCTTCGCAATCAACACGCGTGACTCGCTGTCATTCAGAATCCCCGCAAGTTCCTTGGTCGAAAGCCGGTAATTGAGCGGCACCAGAACGATCCCCAGATGGGCGGCTGCAAAATAAATCTCAAGATATTCGTGGGTGTTGTCATTCAGCACTGCAACCCGGTCGTTTTGCCCGATGCCTAAACTCAGCAGACCGTGGGCCAGGCGCCAGACCCTTGCGGCCAATTCCCCATAGGTCATTCGGAGATCACCGCAAACCACAGCCTCTTTCTCCGGATAAAGGCGAACCGCTTTGGGAAGCAATTCATTTAATGGCATAATTTCAACTCCTTGCTATGCTAATCATTACCTTTTGGAAGAATGTCATGAAACCGTTTCCAATGATCGGACAGCTGAATGCACGACATTTCGCATGCTCACATTTCCAAAACAGACCCACTTGATAAAATGCTGTTCTTTCAGCCCCAGCTCACGAAATATTTGTTTTTCTTCAAAACCCTTTTCCCAGGTTCTTCTGATGCTGCCGTAAAGATCTTCCAGAAACTGCAGCTTTTTTGCGATCCGTTGCTTTCCCTTTGTGGGTTTTGGATAATGATTACATAAAACAGCATCAAAATCCAAGCACAGGATTTTTTTCAGAGATTCGATCTGTTCAATAATCACCTCATCGGCCCTGAAGTATTTGATTCTGTCTGATAGATATAGATCGCCCGAAAAAATAATACCCCTGTCCGGTTCAAAGTAAACCACGTGATCCCTGGAGTGCCCGGGCGTATGAATCGCTTTAAGCCTGAAATTCGACGTTTCCGTCATTTCCGGGACGGCTGCCATTTGGAGGGGAACGGTTTTTCCCCACATATAGTGCTGGTAGGGAAATATCCTGAAATCCGCTTTCATTTTTGAGACCGTCAACGGATGTCCATAAACGGAAACATTCAAAACATCCTTGAGCGCTGCAGCATTTCCGCTGTGATCTTCATGGTGGTGGGTCAGGACGGCCTTTTGAATCTTGCCGGCCGCGGCAATTTCAATCACTTCCCGCTGCATGTGTCCCAGACCCGTATCAATCATGAGATCATCCACCACATAAAGATAAACCGTCATCCAGGGATGGCCGAAAGGGGACCAGCCAAGCTCATAAGCCTTCACATCCCCGAATCTACTGCTTTTCATGAACCTCATAATTTTTCAACGTCCAAGGAAAACCTACTCATCCTCATAAACATTGGCGATACAGCACAGAAATGTGGCGGGCTCTGTATCGGACAGATTTTTCATGCCGTGGGGTTCCATGCTGGGAATATAGATGGCGTCTCCCGGCCCGCAGATTTTGCTGAAAACCTGCTCATTGGTTTCCAGGTCAAACTGCCAGCATTCAAAATGACCGGTGAGGATGTACATGGTCTGATGATAAAAATGGTTGTGAATGGGAATTTCCCCTCCCGGTTCGGCTGAAAAGTGGCGTAGGCCGTATTCGGGTGTACCCATATCATCCTCGCCGCATTTGCTCAACCATCGCACGCTGACGCCTTTCACTTCATGAACCTTTCCCCGGTAGGGAAATTTATCAATTTTTATACTCTCGCAGTCTTTGAAATTTTGAACAATCATCATTCTGCCTCCTCATTGGTACCTTATCACCTGGTCTTCTGTCACAAAAAACAAGAAGTTCATTGACTGAAAAACTTAAAACTTTAAACTTTGAACTGCGGCTTGCCGCCTTAGTGTTTATACCCCCCGGCAGTTTCTTCGGTGAGCGGCGTACTGACCGGGTTCTTCTCAAAATAATCGATAGAGCGCTGCATATCGCTTAACAGCAGGTCACCGAGATCCCGGCTGACACCGTGGCGCACCAGAATACGTTGAATCACCAGATCCTCCCGGTTGGCGGGCATGGAATAAGCCGGCACCTGCCATCCGCGGCTTCTCAGCCGGTCTGCAAGATCGTAAAGGGTGAATCCCTGGTTAATGTCATCCTTCAGCGACCAGCAAAGTGCCGGAATCCCGCCCCGGCCGTCGTAGATCACATTGAACGGCCCCATTTTTCGGATCTCATCGGCCATATAGGCGGCGGTATGATAGCACGCCTGGTGAATTTTGCGGTAGCCTTCTTTGCCCAATCGCAGAAAATTATAGTACTGAGCCACAACCTGCCCCCCGGGTCTTGAAAAGTTCAGCGCAAACGTCGCCATATTGCCCCCCAGATAGTTGACCCGGAAAATCAAATCATCCGGCAGATCGTTACGCTCCCGCCAGACCACCCACCCGACACCTAAGGGCGCCAAACCGAACTTGTGGCCGGAGGCATTGATGGATTTGACGCGCGGGACACGAAAATCCCACAACAGGTCGGGATCCGCAAAGGGCGCCAAAAAGGCCCCGCTGGCGCCATCCACATGGATGGGAATATCCAGATCCGCATCTTTTTGAAGCCGGTCCAGGGCATCGGCCACGGCTTTGGCCGGCTCATATTGGCAGGTAAAGGTGACGCCCAGGGTGGGAACCACACCGATGGTGTTTTCATCGCAGCGCTTGATCACCTCCTCCGGGGTCATGATCAACCGGTTCCCCTCCATGGGGATCTCCCGCAGTTCCACATCCCAATATCTGGCAAACTTATGCCAGCAAATCTGTACCGGGCCGCATATCATATTGGGTTTGTCCGTTGCTTTTCCCTGAGTACGCATCTTCTCCCGCCACCGCCGTTTCATGGCCATCCCACCCAGCATGGCCGCCTCGCTGGACCCGGTGGTAGAGCATCCCATGGTGCTTTTCGCATCCGGCGCGTGCCACAGATCCGCCAGCATATGCACACAGCGCGCCTCCACCTCGGCGGTCTGGGGATACTCATCTTTGTCGATCATGTTCTTGTCGATGCACTCGTCCATGAGCTGGTGGACTTCCGGCTCAATCCACGTGGAGCAGAAGGTTGCCAGATTCTGACGCGAATTGCCATCCAGCATCAACTCATCGTGTACCGCCTGATAGACATGGCGGGGATTGCGCTCAACTTCGGGAAACCTGTATTTCGGCATTCTCGATGAAAGATCCGTCGATGCATACACATCGTCCAGGATACTTTCCTTTGCTGAATCATCATCATTTAGCGCCATTCGTCATTCCCCTTTCCCATGCAATGAAGCACATGGGCATAGTGGTTGGTGGGACCGTGCCCGGCCCCAAAGTCCAGCCCCAAGGCGATGGCCCGGGTAATGAACTCTTTTGCCCTCCCCACCGCTTCCGGCACTGTGCATCCCTGAGCCAACAAAGTTGCCAGGGCCGCCGAGAAAGTGCAACCGGTGCCATGGGTGTTCCGGTTGTTGAGACGCGGAGACGTAAAGGTCTGAACGTCGTTTCCGTCAAAGAGCAGGTCCACGGCATCCCCCCTGAGGTGTCCCCCCTTGACCAGGACATAAGGGGTGCCAAGGCGATGGATCTCCCTGGCAGCCGCCTCCATAGCCTCAAGATCCTCCACGGGAAAACCGCACAGATCCGAAGCTTCAGGGAGGTTGGGGGTAACCACATGGGCCAGAGGCAGGAGGACTTCCTTTACGCTGACCCTGGCCTCCCGGGACAAAAGCACATCCCCCCCCTTGGCCACCATGACCGGGTCCACCACCAACCCCTCCACAGGGTACTTTTTCAACTGCTCTGCCACCCCCAACACGATCTCCGGGGTGGCAAGCATGCCTGTTTTGGCCCCGTCGGCCCCATAGTCCGACAGGACCGATGTCATCTGCTTTTGAATGAAATCCACCGGCACCGGGTGCACCCCCTGAACCCCCAGGGTGTTCTGAGCCGTCAGGGCCGTGATGGCACTCATGCCATACCCCCCCAGAACGGTGATGGTCTTCAAATCCGCCTGAATACCCGCGCCGCCCCCGGAATCGGAACCGGCGATGGTTAATATCCGCTTCATCCACTACCTCCCATATTCTCTCGTAAACCTGGTCAAGCGTCCTTCCGTCCCTGGAAAAGACCCATGAGGATCAGATAGAGGAGCCCCGCAGCCAGAAGACTGGGAATGGAGGAGCCCCAGGCCGTCTGCTGCCGCAGGAAATGATAGAATCCGAATCCCGCAGCCCATGCCACGAAGGCCCATGGATTGAAGCCCCCCATGTACCAGTAAGTCTTAATGGGGTCCGTGCCGGTTTGGAAGTATTTTCCACGCCTGAAGAAAAAATAGTCCGCCAGAACCACCCCGAAAAGGGGACAAAATACCGAACCGATAAAGAGCAGAAAGCCTTCGTAGGCCATAGCCGGAAACATGAGCGCCAGCAACGTCCCCAGGACCCCGCACACCAGACTCCCCCGCCTCTCGCCCATACGGGGCCAGATGTTGAGGGCCGATACTGCCGTGGAATAGATGTCCAGAAACGTGGTGGTAAAAGTGGAAAAAAGGACGATGATCATAGCGGGCAGCGCAAGGCCAAAACCCACCATCAGTTCCAGCACCATGCTTTCCGGTGTGGGGGACTGGGTAGCCAGGGCCGCTGCCAGACCGATGGCGTACATCCAGGAGCTGAAGATGAAATAGCCTGCCCAGGTCCCCCAGAAAGCAGCCCCCGTGCCTTTACTGTACCGCGAATAGTCACACACCAGCGGGAGCCAGCTAATGGGCATGGCAATGACCAGGTCCAGACCCACCATGAAGGGCATCCCTCCCTTGAGAGGCACTGCCATAAGACGGCCCAGGCCGTATTCATGAAGCACCACATAGGTCATAACGCAGCAAAGGCAGATCAGAGCGGTCACGGCGATCCGCTGGAGCCATTTCCAGTAGCGTCTCCCCAGCAAAGCCCAGAGGGTGGTAGCGATACCGGCCACCAGGACCCAGCCTCGAAAGCCGAAGGAGGGCATGGGCCAAACCGCCTGGGCCGCCTGTCCGCCGATCCACAGCATAACGCCGGTCCACCCCACCAACTGCACCAGATTGAGGACCGTGGCGAAGTAGGACCCGCGAATCCCGAAGGAGGGCCTCACCGCCACCATGGTGGGAAGGCCGGTTTTGCTTCCGATGACCCCGCCAAAGGCCATGGGTATATTCCCGATGAAGTGCCCCAGAATGATCACCAAAAAACCCGTCGCAAGACCCATGGGGACAAGAAGACCTCCGGCCCAGATCTCCGCCAGGGACACGGCGGCCCCGGCCCAGAGAAGGAAGAAATCCATTCCGCCGAGGTTTCGGTCTTGTTGTCCAATGGGTTCTATTCCCTTATTTCCAGTCATGTGAATGCCCTCTCTTCATGTTGTTATGCCCTGAGCAGCAGGTTTTGAATGAATCGTCGGTCTTGAACCGGTGGGCAACAAAGGGAAAATGAAAGCCATCGTGGCAAAGCGATTTGATAAAAACACCAGAAAAAAAGCCACTTTCTTCCAAAGAAGAAAAGCGGCTCAAAAAGGACCACCCAACACGAATCGCACGGATATTTCACGACCGTGCCGCTTCCCTTCGCTGGCATTACCCAGTTCAGGTTCTAAGGGTTGCAGGATGTCAGTATCAGACCCGGCTCTCAGCAAAACCACCCCTAGCGACGGGGAAGACTATACCGCCACAATGATGGTATGTCAAGAAATTCGAAAATGCTGCTATTGACAAAAATCTTCGTATAAGAATATCATAGGAGAAGTGAAGGAGAAGCAAAATGGAAATCCAGCGTGAAAGTCAATGCGCCCATTGTTGAGAGCATTATGATCGGCACCAAAACTCAGCAGAGCATTTCATTCATTTCTCGTGGCAGGGTCATTCAAGAATAAATTGAAATTGACGCAAAGTGAAATTTCCATAACCACGAAGGAAAATAAAGCGGCACGGGAGGCATACCATGTTTGATGAAATCACGGAAAAAGTTGAAACGGTGATGGGACAGTTGAATGCGCTAAGAGGTCATCTTTGACTTAGATAACCAGAAACTCAAGCTGGAAGAGCTGGAAAACCTCATGAGCAAGGCTGATTTCTGGCAGAGGGATCAAGACGAGATATCCCGGCTAAACCAGGAAAGATCGGCCCTCAGTGAGCAGATTGATACATGGCAGGGTCTTTTCAGGCAAACCGAGGATGCCGGTCTACTGGCGGAAATGGCCATTGAAGAGAAAGATTCGTCCACCTTGAAAGAGGTCAGTCGGGATGTGAGAGGCCTCGAGGAGAAGATTAAAGACCTTGAACTCAGATCCTTACTGGGCAAACCCGACGATCGGCGAAATGCCATCGTTGCCATTAATGCGGGGGCCGGAGGAACCGAAGCCCAGGACTGGGTGGAAATGCTCTTCAGGATGTATGTCCGGTGGGCTGAGGCTAAGGGGATGAAGGTCCAGGTCATCGATTTCCTGGCAGGCGATGAAGCGGGCATCAAAAATGTGGACTTTACCGTCACGGGGACTTATGCCTATGGCTACCTGAAATCAGAGCATGGCATCCACCGCATGGTCCGGATTTCACCTTTTGACGCAACCGGCCGAAGACACACCTCTTTTGCCTCCGTTTCAGTGCTTCCGGAGGTGGACCTGGACATCAACATCGAGGTAGATGACAACGATCTCAGGATTGACACTTACCGGGCAAGCGGGCCCGGGGGACAACATGTCAACAAGACCAGTTCGGCCATCAGAATCACGCATCTACCCACCAAGATCGTGGTTCAATGTCAGAATGAAAAGAGTCAGCATCGCAACAAAGAGATGGCCATGAAGGTGCTGAAATCAAAACTTTACGACTTGGAAAAGAATAAGCTGGAGCAAAAAAAGCAGGAAATGCACGACACCCAGAAAGATATTGCATGGGGAAGCCAGATTCGTTCCTATGTTTTCAATCCATACAGAATGGTTAAAGACCACCGTACCAATCTCGATAATGGAAATGTGGAAAAGGTGATGGATGGGGGAATTGATCCTTTCATAGATGCCTATCTCCGAATGAAATAGGCTTTTATCCTCCCTGATAGCTGCTATCGATACTTTCGATGTAGCACTTTACGCCGTCACAGATGCCGACCGCCAACCGTTCCTGATAGGCCTTGTTCATCAGTCTTTTTCGTTCAGTGCGGTTGCTCAAAAATCCCACTTCCACCAGAACGGCCGGCATCTGGGCGCCGATAAGGACGTAAAAAGGGGCCTGTTTAACGCCCAAGTTCCTGATCTTCCTGTACCGCTTGCCGGCACCTCCCACCATGCCCTTTTGTACCTGGTGAGCCAGCCTGCTCGATTCACGGATTTTCGTGTTCATCATCAGATCGTTCAGTATGGTTTGAAGATCGCTGATGTTTTTTTCGGATGTGGCATTTTCTCTGGCTGCAACCATTACGGCCCGTTGATCCGTGGCCATATTCAAAAAATAGGTTTCCAGCCCATGAATCCGTACATCTTTATGGGCATTGACATGCAATGAAATAAAAAGATCGGCTTTTTTCATGTTGGCAATGGCGGTTCTTTGTTCCAGGGATAGAAAAACGTCTTTGTCCCGTGTGAGAAAGACTTCGCAGCCGATTTCCTTTTTCAATCGGCTTGCCAGACGTTTCGCGAGCGCCAGGGTAATATCCTTTTCCTTGTATTTCTGGTGTGTTTCACAACCCGAATCCTTGCCACCATGGCCGGGGTCAATGACGATCCGATTCACATTCAGGCCGAGCTGCCTGGCCAGGGAAATGGTTTGATCCGGTTTTTCCGTTTTCTTGATACCCGGCCTAACTTTTCGTTTTTTTTCGGAAAGCACCGGTTTTTGAAGGGATTGGGTTTTTCGTTTTTCAAATCCGCGCACGTCCACCACAATGCGAAAGGGATCATAGAGGTGAAATACATTGTACCCCACCAGTTTTTCCGTATCCAGAACAACGCGCACCGTGTTTTCCGTGTATTGTCCGGCCCTGGCTTTCTGAAGCAGATCATCCTTATTGGGGACGACACTGTCAATACGCCTGCTGACCCGAGCATTATGAAGGTCCAGGTACAACCTGCGCGGCTTCTTATGGCCGGGATCGGCCTTCAAGAGGTGATGTTCGTATTTCACCGGAGATTTCACATCAATCACCACGCGGGTGTAGTTGGGGGTTGACCAGTAACGGATATTCTTAACCATGGCCCGCTGTTTTTCTATGGCTGGTCCTTCGGCGCCATTTTTCCGCAACATGTTCCTGTTCAGCGTTACAGCCAGTTTGTCGAGCATTTTTTTGGCTCTGGGCCGCATATCTCCTTTGGGAAACCTGACATCCACCTTCAAAAATTCCACATAGGCCTGGGACGGGTCATTTTTTATTCTGTAATAGATCTCCCCGATTTTGTATTGGGCATCATCGGCCAGGAAATGACCTCCGTGCTCAGCCACCAATTTTCGGTAAAGCGCAATGGCCGTATCCAGATCCTTACTTTTGTTGGAGTATTTATAGAGTCTCGTGTAGAGATCAGCGGCTTGATAAAGGGCCAGGGCTGCTGAAGGGCTTTTCGGGTAGCGGTCGTAGACCACCTCGTATTGGGCTGCGCATTTGATCCAATTGTGGTGATAGCGCTTCTTTTTAGCTGAGCCGAAAAGCGTTCTTTTTGAGCGATCCGCCTTCTCAAGCAGTTCTGACGCTGTTTTAGGTGTTTTGCCTTCGATGCCGGGTGGGACCGCCAGAAAGGTCACCGCAAGGCATGTCAATATGAAATAGAAGGTTCTTCGTTTCATCAGTTTAGCTTATCCGCTTTTTCAGGTCATTTAATGCCATTAACGCTTCCAACGGGGTCATGTTGTCTATGTTCAGATCTTCAATCCATTTTCTCAACTCCCGATCCTGGGATCCGAAAAGATCCAACTGCACCATGCCTTTTTCCTGAGCACTTTTCTTATTTCTTGAAGCCGTGTGGGCCAGGCGCGGCCTGCCCGTTTCATCGACTTCGTCCCCTTCCAGATTTTTTAGTATTTCCATGGCCCGCTCGATGACGCCCTCCGGAAGACCGGCAATTCGCGCAACCTGAATACCATAACTTCGGCTGGTACCACCCGGCACCAGCTTTCGCAAAAAAAAGATATTGTCGTTCCACTCGCGAACCGCAATATTAAAATTTTTAACCCTGTTCTTGGTGGTCACAAGCTCTGTCAGTTCATGATAGTGGGTGGCAAAAAGTGTCCGAACGCCCTTTCCGGCCCTGTCGTGGAGGGCCTCCGCCACAGCCCAGGCAATGCTCAACCCATCGTAAGTGCTGGTGCCGCGACCGATTTCATCCAGAACCACAAGGCTCCGGGGTGATGAGTGCCTCAGGATGTTGGCGGTTTCGTTCATTTCCACCATGAACGTACTTCTGCCCCCTGCCAGGTCGTCGGACGCCCCCACCCGGGTAAATATGCGGTCCACGATGCCGATTTCGGCCTTTTTAGCGGGTACAAAACTGCCCATCTGTGCCATGAGCACCGTCAGGGCCGTCTGCCTCAAAATGGTGGACTTGCCGGCCATGTTGGGCCCGGTCAGGATAATGACCTGTTGCTTTTGCGCATCCAGATGGATGTCGTTGGGGACAAACTCCTCACCCTTGACGGTTTGTTCAATCACCGGATGCCGCCCCTGAATAATCTTCAGATCAGTGCTTTCATTGATTTGGGGATGGGTGTAATTGTTGCGCTCTGCTGTTTCGGCAAGACCGGCCAGTGCATCAATCCACGCTATAATTTCTGTTGTTTCCCTGATGCGCTGGTTTTCAAGACTGATTCTTGAACGAATCTCTTCAAAAATTTCAAATTCCAGGGCGACCCGTTTTTCCTCGGCCCCCAGAACTTCCCCTTCTTTTCGTTTCAGCGCTTCCGTAATATAGCGCTCCCCGTTGACCAGGGTTTGCTTTCGAATATAGTCTTCCGGCACCAGGTTCAGGTTGGCTTTTGAGATTTCAATATAATACCCGAATACCTTATTGAACCCCACCTTCAAACTGTTTATGCCGGTTCGCTCCTTTTCGGAAGCCGCAAAACCCGCAATCCAGCTCTTTCCATCCCGGCTCAAGGTGACCAGCTTGTCCAGCTCTCGGCTGTACCCCTCACGGATAATGCCGCCGTCTTTGATGGAAACCGGCGGATCCTCGTGGATGGCTTCCTGAATTAAACAGGCCACATCATGGAGAACGTCAAATTTTGATCCCAGCCTGGACAACAGGATGCTCGAAGATTCTGAAACCGCGTCTTTCACGGCGGGGAGTATCAGAATAGAGGCCTTGAGTGCCAGCAGATCCCTTGCATTGGCCCTTTTCATGGCAATTTTGCCGTTCAACCGGGCCATATCATAGATCTCTCCCAATTCACTTCGCAGCGCCTGTCTCAAAGCCGGATCATCCTTGAGACGGGCAACCGCCGCCAGACGTTCTTGAATGGGGTCCACATGAACCAGGGGATAAGCGATCCAGTTCTTCAGCAGGCGGCTGCCCATGGGGGTGACCGATTGATCAAGGATTTGGCACAATGATCCTTTGGTTGACTGGTCCCGGATGGTTTTCAGCAACTCCAGGTGGGTACAGGTGGATGCGTCCAGGATCATGAACTCACCCATATGATAGGTGACAATTTCTTTGATATGGGGGGGGAACCCTTTCTGGGTCTCTCTGAGATAGGCAACGAGGGCGCCCGCAGCAGTGATACCGCTTGGCATGTTTTCACATCCAAAACCTATTAGAGACCTGACCGAAAGCTGCTCTTTCAACAGCTCGTCCGCCTTCCGGGGATCAAAGGTTTCCTCATCCAGTATTTCCAGGCGATACCTTGAAAAATCTTTTTGCCGGGTCTTCCGATCAAGTTCCGAAAGCAATAATTCAGCCGGGTCGATTCTTCCCAGCTCTTCCAAGAGGTTCTCAAAGGAATTGATCTCCGTCAGCCGAAATTCACCCGTGGAAAGATCCGCATGGGCCAAACCATAAACACCGTTTTCACCCCAGATGGCCGCCATGAAAAGGTTGGTCTTCCGGTCGAATTCCTTTTCATCCACCAGGGACCCGGGGGTGACAACGCGAACGACTTCTCGTTTGACGATTCCTTTTGCGGTTTTCGGGTCTTCCACCTGTTCACAGACCGCCACCTTCCAGCCACTGTCAACAAGTTTACCGATGTAGGATTGATATGCGTGGTGCGGGATACCGCACATGGGGACTTTTTTGCCGTTGAAAGAGCCCCGGGAGGTTAGTGTAATGCCCAGGATTTTTGCTGCAACTCGGGCATCTTCAAAAAACATTTCGTAAAAATCACCCATGCGAAAAAACAAAATGGCATCCGGAAACGCATCCTTGATGCCCATAAATTGTCTCAGCATGGGGGTTAGTTGGGCCATTTCTTGCTTCGAGGGTCTCGTCTTTAGGGGGCCTCGTTGTCACTGATCAAGCCAATGGTATCCCATTGGTTGCACTGGGGACATTGCCACAGGAGTTCGTTTGGCTCAAAACCGCATTGGACACATCTGAACCTGAGATAGGGAACGTTCAACCCTTCGATAATCTCACCGTAATCCGCCAATATATCTTCTGAGGCACCCCTGTTTAAGAACATCTGCCCCCTGAAACGCCTCGCCTCCCAGAAGCCCGGGTTTAATGAAAGGGCATTGTTAATTTCCTTCAGGGCCCCCTCCATGTCATCCTTGTTATAAAGGTAGCGGGCCAATGCCATATGGGTAAAGGCGTCCGGATTCTTGCGGGAGCATTCTTTTAAGAAAACCTCAACCGGTTCCAGGTTTTTCATCCGGGTGTAAGCCCCTTCCAGACGGCCATAGGCGAGAAATGTGAATTGGGGCGCTACTTCGGCCACCTTTTTCCACGCGGCAATGGCTTTTTTGTATTCCTGTTTCTTAAAGTGGAGATCTCCCAGGTGTAGATATGCGTCAACACATTCTTTTTGAATAGAAATGGCTTTGCTGAAAAATGTCTTTGCCTTGCCAGTGTCATCTTTTTCTTGATACACTTTTCCCGCTTCCACCAAATGGTGGGCTAAAATATGCTCATGATGACCTTTTTCAAGTCTGGCAATTTTTTGCCGGGTGGCGTAAGCATTTTCCCAGTCCTTCAACCCTTCATAGATCCGTTCAATTTCTTTAAGGGTTTGCACATCATCGGGATTTTTTTGAGAGACCTGAAGAAATGTCTTAAGCGCACGATTCAGGAAACCACCTTTTCGGTAGTCTTTGCCCAGATCAAAAAGCGCGCCGATTTTGATTTTTTCATCAATATTGGGACGTAAAATGATATTTTGTCGAATTCTGATGGCACGGTCGATATCGCCCCTTGATCGATATAGGTTCCCCAGTGTTACATAGGTTTCGATCGTATCTGAATTCACTTGAACAGATTTTGTAAACTCTTCGATGGCCTGGTCGTGGTCCTTGCTCAGGAGGTATTGCACCCCTTTAAAAAAAGAGCTATCCCCTCTATTTGCCGCTGCCGGTTGTTTATGATCCCCGGGTGAACGCATGCGTTTTCCCAGGAATAGCCCGATCAGCAGAAAAACAATGGCCGTCAGGAGAATCTGCTGGCTTCCACCGCCGAGGAACCATTGCCAGGTTGATTCCAGCATGGGGATCTCTCCTTCACGTTCAAAACATCCAATCTGATGGTTTCAAATTCACATGAAGATACATGATCATGTGTTTACGGGAGGGGGTGTTGGGCTCACATCGTCGCCTGAATGCATGTCTTCCGTCGTAACCGGCAGATTTCGCAGGGAATTCAATTCCATCTCACTGTTTTTCACGTCCCTCATAAGGTCTTTGATCTGCCGTTTTAACGAGATACGCTCCGAGAGCCCGAAAAGCCAGATAACCACCACACCGAAGAGAAACGTCACAACCGCAATCAGAAATATGGACAAGTCTGCTGTCTGGTAATTCAAAAAAAGAAGGTTTGCCTTAAAATGGATTTTGGTTGCTAAAGCTGCATAGTTTTGAACCGACAGCACCACAATAAGAAGCAAAAAAAGAATAACAACAAGCGCCTTGATCTGTTTCATACCGAACCTCCATATTCAGTCGTCAATCTCTAAAGTTTATGGAAAAACCCATGATATAGAAAAAAACCAAAAAAAATAGCCGCTAAATTGGAATAATACGTCCCTTAACCGTTTCTGCCACCTCCAGGATGCCGATGCTGTTCACACCGGCGGCGCTGTAGCCGGTAGCGGTACCGGGATTAAAAAACAAGACCCCGTTTTTTTTATGATTGCTAATGATGTGGGAGTGACCATAAATAATCACATCCACCTTCGGGAAAAGCAGCAGGATTCGCTCCTCCAACCCGCTGGCAGCCCCCCACCCATGAACAATCCCCAATCGATGATTTCCCACTTCTACAATCTTTTTTTCAGGAAGCAGGGCTTTTGTTTCCAGAGGATCCATATTCCCCTGAACACCGTGAAATACTTTTTTTCCCAGGAACTCAACAATATTGGGAGATACAATGTCTCCGGCATGTATAATCATATCCGCATCGGACAAGTAGGTGTTATAAATATCGACAAGTTTCTGGGTGACTTGGTAGAGATGCGTATCCGAAAGTACTCCAATTTTCATGCCTTCACTCCAGGAAACAGGGGACGAACGGTCCCCGCAAATAAAAACCATTTCGGAGTATACCAATCCACGAAAAAAAGACAAGATTTATCTGAGCTACCATGAGACCTTTGGAAAATGTTCAATTTTGTTCGAGTACAAGGAAGGCGAGAATTTCAAACACAGGAACATATTGAATATTTTGAGGATTGGCCCATTTTATTAAGAACGGGTGAGACTGACGCAGTAATCGGGCAAAAGGGGACGTTTTGCAGAGGTCTCACCGCTGGGTCATTGACGTGGAAAGAATATTTTTGTAATAACAACGGACGATCAAACCATATCAAAAATGAAAGGTGAACCGATGCCGATATATGAATTCTATTGTTCCAAATGTCATACGATTTTTAACTTCCTCTCCAAAACCGTAAATACGGAAAAAAGACCCATGTGTCCGCAGTGCGGGAAGGTAAAGCTGGAAAGGCATATGTCTGTTTTTGCTACACCGCGCAATCGGGGGGAAGAAGAAGATTCACCCGTTCCGGATCTGGACGAAAGCAAAATGGAACAGGCCATGAATGTGCTGGCAGCGGAAGCGGAGCATCTGGATGAGAATGATCCCAGGCAGGCCGCCAAACTCATGCGCAAGTTAACCGATATGACCGGACTCAATCTAGGGGATGGCATGGAAGAGGCCCTGAGCCGCATGGAAAGGGGCGAGGACCCGGATACCATCGAATCTGAAATGGGGGACCTTCTGGAAGGGGAAGACCCCTTCTCCTTTGGAAAAAAATCCATCAAGGCTCGCAAAAAGCAGCCCCCAAGGGTTGATGAAACCCTTTATGATCTTTGATGGTTCATGGCTCATGGCTCATGGCTCATGGCTCATGGCTGATAGCTCATGTGTTAGGAGGAATCAGATCTCTGCCAGTTCGATGTCGCCCCAGGTGGCCATGGTATCTTTTACAATAACAGCACCCCCCAGAATACCCCCGATCTGCTCTGCCCAATGGGCCGCATGTTCAAGGTCAGCGCTTTTCATAACCCGGTTTCCCAGGGCAGTGGCGGCGGCATCGGCCAGGGCGGTTGATTTGGAAAGAAGACAAACCACGTCGGTAATTCCACGGCTTAAGGAGTGACCCACGGTTGCCGAAGAAGAACATATGCCAAGGGGCATCTGCCGTTCTGGAATGCGCAGTCCGAATTTCCCACTCAAAGGTGAAGCCCCTGCAAAAATTGAGACGGTGACGGGCCGTTTGGCCGTTATGAAAATATCCCCCCCATTTTCAATAATCACCTGCTCACTCAAATCAAAGAGCGCCTCTCCCACCCATTGCGCCATTGCCCCGGCCACAGACGCCATTGGGCCTACGCTGGCTTTTGTGGTAGACCGGATCATATCCTTGACAATGGGGGGTGCATAGGGGTCATCTGAAAGCGGCACAAGTGACGTCAGAAATTCAGGATGAAACTCAATATAGGTTTCGATCTGGTGACGAAACATGAAAACCAGATCTCGGGCTTGTTTTTTGAGATCCGATTCCGCACAAATCCACAGATCGGTCTCACCCACAACCACTTGAAAGGATTTCAGGCCTTTGGCGAGAACGCTATGTCTGTAGGTGCGTTCCTGATAAGTTGGCATTCTTTTTAAATGCGCCTTGAGATTGGGCGAAAGGGGACATTTTGCAAAGGTCTAAAAAAAGGCTTCCCAGGATGTCGTTTTTTTCCTCCAGATTAATCTTCCCTCCTAAGGGTTTTAAGATCTTGGAAGAACAGATGCACGCACACCCGAGAAGCCGTAGTTTAAGTATCATCACTGCTTCCCTGTTTTTTGGAGCTGGATGACACTTAAAAACACCACTTTTTTAAACAGTGGCCAAGCTGAATTTGCCAGAACACTGTTGCAAAGGGGTAATGCAAAATCCTTGCCACATATGCATTGTCTTGAAACTGCCTGATCTGGCGTATATTTACAAAGGTGTATTGAAAAAAGAGGCGTCAAGTGTATCGAAAAAACCACAGATATGGCGGTAAAAAGACCACTCGGAGAAGCAGTTTACTGTTATCAGTTATCAGATGTTCATCTTTAAATGACTTTAACACCATTGTAACGCTGTGCTCGTTCTCCACTGAGCCCCTCCCTATCCTTTTTGAGGGCAAGGGGTAAATACTCAAGAATATCCTGGGCCGTCATACCGTCCGTACCTTTTGCTTCCGCTGCAAGATCCCCGGCAAAACCGTGAAGAAACACACCTTTCAAAACGGCATCTTCAAGGTCCAGGCCAAGCCCGAACATGGCGGCAATGACCCCGGTTAAGACATCGCCTGAACCGGCCGTGGCCATACCTGAATTTCCCGACATGTTCATAAAAACCCGGGTATCCGGCAATCCAACCAGGCTGTGCGCACCTTTCAATACGACCGTCGCCTGTAACGCTTCCGAAGTTCTTTGCAGGATATTTATTCTGTCATGGTTAATTTTCTGCACATCGACCCCTGTAATCCTAACCATTTCACCCAAATGGGGTGTCAGGACGGTTTCCGCCTTACGCTCTTTTAAGATTTGAAGATCGCTGCAAATGGCGGTAATCCCGTCGCCATCCAGCAAAAGGGGGACTTCCAGCTCTTTAACGAGGGCTCTCACCAAGCCTTGGGTTTCCGCATCCAGAGATAAACCGGGACCCATAACAACCATGTCCATTTTATTGGCCAGATCCAGCAGATCATTCTTGTTCTCAATGGCAATACTCCCGGATTCAGTCTGTTTTTGAGGCAATAAAACAATTTCACTCCCTTTGTTAGCGATAAACGGTGTGATGGATTCGGGGGCTGCAAGACGTGAATACCCGCCACCGGCTTTCAGAAAAGAGAGCGCCGCAAAGTAAGGTGCACCAAAATAACCTGAAGCGCCGGAGATGAACAAAACCTGCCCCATGCTTCCCTTGTGAGCGCTAGGGTCCCTTTCGGGAAGGTTTATGAGCGGCGTGATACCGACCTTCAGATCGTTGGAATCGTACAATTCGGGCGGAAAGGAGATATGGGTTA
>CAYSFQ010000012.1:2070-5889 GCA_964430575.1 uncultured Desulfobacteraceae bacterium | reverse complement strand
CCGACCTTCAGATCGTTGGAATCGTACAATTCGGGCGGAAAGGAGATATGGGTTACAACCAAATCGCCGCATAAATCATGGCCAGGAAACATGAGATTGCCCAGCTTTGGAAGACCGAAGGTCACCGTGTAATCCGCCTTTACGGCGACCCCCATCACTTCTCCCGTATCCCCTGAAACACCGGAGGGAATATCCGCGCTGAACACGGTTTTCCCGCTTTTGTTAATGGTGTGGATGATGTCCCGATAAAAGCCTTTCACTTCTCGCTCAAGCCCGGTCCCTAGAATCGCATCCACGATAGCATCGGAGTGCATGATATCCATATGAGCAGATGGTTCGTCTCGAACCTCATGGGTCTCAACGGGCAGAGATTTCAAAATATCCAGGTTCTGCTTTGCCGCCCCCCGGTACTTTTGCTGATCTCCCAGAATGAATACCTTGACAAGTCCTCCATTTGAATGAAGCTTTCTCGCAATAACGAAACCGTCACCGCCATTATTGCCCATTCCGCAAAAAACAACGAAGCGTTTGCCCTTGATGCCGAATTCGTTCAGAATAACAAAATAGACCGCATCACCGGCATTTTCCATGAGCAGTTCTTCTTTAATGCCATATGTTTCAATGGCGGTCCTGTCCAGGTTTCTCATTTCAGCGACGTTGCTGATTTTCATGGTTTCACCTTTCATAGGGTGCAGGGGGCAGTTGTCAGGGTGCAGGATGTATGTAATTCGAAGCTGCTTTTTCTGCACCCTGCACCCTGACAACTGAACCCTTACATGGTATCAATACACCATGAATGCCGTCAATAAATTCTTGACATGGGATGGTAAGGCAAAATAGGTTGAACACCCAGAGCCAACAATGACCCTGAACCCTATGGAAAATCGAAAAAGCTGCGAGGTAGGGATAACCGTCCCCTTTCACGACCTGGATCCCATGAATATTGTCTGGCATGGGAATCTGATGAAATATTTCGATGTGGCCAGGTTTGCACTGCTCGACCAGTGCGGCATTGATCTTCAAGACTATTTTGAAAAAACGAATTATCTCTTTCCCATTATCAAAACCTCCACCAAACACATTATCGCCCTTCGGAACCGGGACGAACTGCTTTGCAAGGTCACCGTACTGGAGGCCAGAATCAAGATCGTCATGGATTTTGAAATCAGGCGAAAAGGACACCATCAGATTTGCGCCAGGGGAAGAAGCGAACAGGTTGCGGTGGTGTACCCACAAATGGAAATGATGTTTGAAATCCCTGATGACATTCGAGGGCCCCTGGGATTTTGATGATCCATGGACAATCCTATAATTTGCCAGAATCTGAAACATGAAGGGATGGTTCTATAAAACACTCATCGCCGGATCCGAAAAATTCGGGCCATGGTTTTTCAAACTTTTTGCCTGGTTTGTCTCCACGGGCTATTTTGTTTTCCGCCCCCATCGCGTCAGAACAGGGATCAACTTCTACAAAGCGCTTTTTCCAAACCAGCGCCTGCCATACCATATAGGGTGTACCTGGAAACAATTTCATGACTTTACGGATGTTTTTCTCGAAAGAGCCATGATTACAGGTCCTTCTGGCAAGGCCACTTTTTCCTCCACAGGCCTGGAACATCTTGAACGCGCCGTAAGAAATCGCACAGGGGGCGTAATGATCATGTCCCATGCGGGAAACTGGGATGCTGCCGCCCATCATTTGAAGAAGGAACTGCCGGAAATCGATTTATTGCTCTACATGGGGAAAAACCAAAAAGAGCAGATTGAAAGCTTCCAAAAGGACGATTTCACGGGTGCAGGCATCAATGTGATTGCTGTTGACAAGGAGGGCGGCTCTCCATTTGATATCGTAGAAGGTGTTAAACAGCTCAAAAGCGGCGGGATGGTCTCCATGGCAGGCGACGTGCTCTGGCGCCCGGATCAGCGAAGTGTTCCGGTCTCTTTTCTGGGATACAAGGCAGCGCTTCCCGAAACCCCTTATCTCCTTGCGCTCCTTTCAAACGTTCCCCTGTATGTCTTTTTTGCCTGGCGCACCGGCAAAGGGCACTATCATGTTTCAATCAGTGAGCCCATTGAAATTGAAAGTACTTCACGTGCCCACAGGCGCAAAGCCATTGAAAAAACAGCCCAAAAATACGCCGATCATCTAGCAGAAAATGTCCTGCAACACCCTTTCCAATGGTATCACTTTGAGCCCTTTCTGGGTAAAAAAATTCATTAGTTCAAAGACATAATTAGAGGTTCGTTCCACATTGACATCTCCTGTGCAATCCAATACCATTAGTGCTTAGTCACCGGCCATTCAGTTTTCAGGGCCGAGCGCTGAAAAAAAATCGAGGCACCCTAAATGACACGAGATGAAATAAAAAAGAACATATTGCAGATTTTTGAAACGGAATTTGAAATCGTCAGCCCGGGGTTGGATGATAACCTCACCGAAGAACATGATTTTGACAGCATTGATGCGCTTGAGCTTCTGGGTGAAATCGAAAAAATGCTAGGTTCGGAATTAACCCGCCAGGAAAAAAAGGACTCCATGGAGATCCGCACCGTCAACCAGATATGTGATTATGTGGTATCCCTTGCCGAAAAAAGAATTTTGATGTAGGTTTTTAAGGCCTTTTACCGAAGAACAGGAACCCCCATGGAAAGAAGAGTCGTCATCACCGCCGCATCCGCCATCACGCCCATCGGCCATGCCAAAGATGAAGTGATCGATAGCCTCATCAATGGAAAATCAGGCGTAAAGAAAATTCGGGAAGACGATCTTCTGACAGATCGCGTGGAATCACAAGTATTCGGTACCGTCAGTTATCCCATCGATTTCAGCTTTAAAAGAAAATATCGCAAAACCATGGGGCCGGTGGCATTCTACGCCTGCCAGGTGGTGAAAGAGGCACTTGAATCCGCCGGTTTGGAGCAGGAGTTCATATCTTCGGGCAGGCTTGGTGTGGCTTTTGGCTCCACGCACGGCAGTCCAACGGTGCAGAGACAGATCTATGAGCATTTTTTCAGCGGCTCGGAAGAGCAGTTCTCCGCCGTCGGCGCAGTGGATTACCTCAAGAGCATGGTACATACCACAGCGGTCAACGTTACCAAAATGTTTGAAATTACCGGCCGCGTGATCTCCTCTTCCACGGCGTGCACCACCAGCAGCCAATCCATCGGATACGGTTATGAAGCCATCAAATATGGCATGCAGGATGCCATGGTCTGCGGTGGTGCTGACGAGTATGATACCACCACCGTCGCAGTTTTTGACAACCTGCTGGCCTGCTCAACGGAATACAACCAAACACCCCATCTCACCCCCCGCCCCTTTGATGCAAAGCGAGACGGCTTGGTGGTGGGGGAAGGGGCCGGCGCGGTTTTGCTGGAAGAGTACGAATTCGCCAAAAAAAGGGGGGCGAACATCCTGGGAGAGGTCATCGGTTTCTGGTGCGGCAATAATGGCGGGGATTTGATCTTGCCCAACATGGACGGTATCAGAGAAACCATTCACCAGGGTTTGAAAAATGCCGGAATAGGCCCTGAGGATGTTGGTTTTGTGAGCGCCCATGCCACGGCCACGAAAATGGGCGATGTAGCCGAGTCAATGGCCATTGCTAAAGTCTATGGAAGGGGCCCTCACGTCACGGGTCTTAAGAGTTACATAGGGCACACCATGGGGTCGTGCGGCGTCATTGAAACGATCATCACCCTCTACATGATGGAAAGAGGGTTTATCGCACCCACCCTGAACCTGGAGGAGGTTGATCCCAGATGCGCCACGATTCGCCACACCGGAAGGTTACGTGAAACCCCGATCAAGATCGCCTC
>CAYSFQ010000012.1:0-1970 GCA_964430575.1 uncultured Desulfobacteraceae bacterium | reverse complement strand
ACCACGTCATTTCTTCAATTCGTCCCACTTGTAATCAATAATTTCGGTCAGTACACCGTTGAGCTTTTTGGGGTGGACAAATGCGAATTCGCAGTCGCGGAAAGGCCTTGAAAGTTCACCCTTTGAATCGGGAATGATCGGGTAACCCTTTGATTTCAGTTCTTCCACCGACTCCCGCGTGTTGTCCACGTTGAAGCTGAGAAGCATGACGCCTTCGCCGTTTTTCTCAATATATCTGGCCACATCACCATCCGGTGTGGTGGACTCCATCAACTCAAAACCCACTTCCCCCACCATGTAACGGGCCACCCTGATCTTCTCGGGTTCGTCAATATATGCGTCGTCCGGACCCGTCTTCCCAAGAAGGGGTTCCCAGACCTTTTTTGCCGCATCGAGATCTTTCACCGCAATACAAATGTGATCTACCTTATTGATCTTCATGATCGACTCCGTTTCATAATCGATTATTGTTGTCCATAACAGTTCATACTCCTGAATTTATCTCTGTATTGCCTGAGCAATGGCGTAAGCTCTCTTTCCGGGGGGCGAGCCTGTTTCAGCCGTTCTTCAATCTCGGCATCACTCAACTGGACGATCAGACGTCTGTTGGGGATGTCGATCTCTATTATATCACCATCCGCTATGGCACCGATGGGGCCGCCGTTAAATGCTTCCATCTCAATATGGCCTACGCAGGGACCGCTGGTGGCACCGGAAAATCGTCCATCCGTAATCAACGCCACTTTACTGTATCCGGCGCCTTTTATGGCATCGGTGGGGGTCAGCATTTCGGGCATGCCCGGTGCACCGCAAGGACCTTGAAAGGGCAGTACAATCACATCCCCTTCAGCGATGCTGCGCTCTTCAATGGCATGGAGAAGATCCCTTTCCGTATAAAATACCCTTGCAGGTCCCTTATGCACCTGCATATCATCTTCAACCGCCGTCTGTTTGATGACGGCGCTCCCGGCAATGTTGCCTTTCAGTACGGCAATACCCCCCTGGGGGTGATAGGGATTTTCGAGGGGCCTTATAACGTCTTCATCCAACACTTTCCCAATCTCGGCGATCTCGAAAATGGACCGGCCGTTGACCGTATCCGAATCCTTAATCAGATGGGCCAATCGATTCAGAACGGCCGACACCCCGCCCGCCTGGTGTATCTCGGCCATTTCATAGGCGCCGGCGGGAATAATGGCGCAGATATGGGGGGTTTCCCGGGCGATGCGATCAAACATTTCCAGATCAACCGAAATCCCAGCTTCTCCCGCCACTGCGGGGATGTGCAGGACCGCATTGGTGGACCCGCCCATGGCCATATCGGCTCGAACGGCATTTTCAAAAGCCCCGCTGGTCATGATGTGCCGCGGCCGGATGTCCTTTTTGATCAGTTCCACAACACGCTTTCCCGATTCATAGGCCTGTTCTTTTTTCAGAGGATCCAGGGCCGGGGTTGTGGCGCATCCGGTCACCGACATGCCCAGCACTTCAGAGACCACCGCCATGGTATTGGCCGTGTAAAGACCCACACAGGAACCGGCCCCGCAGATCATTTGCGGGAGCATCCCTTCCGCTTCTTCGGCCGTCATCCTGCCGCCTTTCACCTGGCCCACCAGACCGAAGCCTTCGATAGGGTGGTGTTTTTCACCGTTAACGATATTGGCTTTCATGGGTCCGCCGGTGAGGATCACCGCCGGGAGATCCAGACGGCCGGCCGCCATGAGCATGCCGGGGGTGATTTTGTCGCAGGAAGTGACACCCACCCATCCATCCAGGGAATGGGACAACACCATGATTTCAATATTGTCCGCGATATGCTCCCGGCTGGGAAGGCTCAGCCTCATTTCCACGTACATGGCAATCCCGTCGCAGACGCCGGGGACCCCCCATTCCAGCGGCACGCCGCCGGCATCCCGAATGCCTCTTTTAACCTCTCGGGTTAATTCATTCAGGTGAATATGACCGGGGAT
>CAYSFQ010000011.1:0-32222 GCA_964430575.1 uncultured Desulfobacteraceae bacterium | reverse complement strand
GCCCCCGCCGCCGCTCATGCCACCCCCAAATCCACCGAAACCGCCCCCGAAACCACCAAAGCTTCCACCGAGCCCACCGCTGGTGTGTCCTGATCCATGGCCTCCCCCGCCGCCAAGGCCAAAGAGGAGGGCCAGAAAATAGAACCAGGACCCGCCACGTCTTTTCGATATCAGCATAACGATGATGAGTATAATGAGAATTGGCAAAAAGGAAAACTGCGACTGTTTCTTGGCAGCTTTTTGCGGCATCTGACCGGATAGCTCGATCCCTGAAGCCTTTGCAACGACCTGAGCCACGGCCAGCGCGCCTGAAAGCAACCCCTCGCCGAACTTGTTTTGTTTGAGATAAGGGGTCATGTAGCGGTCGCGTATCTCCCCAACCAGACCGTCAGGGAGTATCCCCTCTACACCGTACCCGGTCTCAATACGCATTTTTCTCTCCTTGACCGCCACGAAGATCAGGACGCCCTTGTCTTCTCCCTTTTTACCGATTCCCCAGGCTTTGTAAAGGCGGTTGGCATAGTCGTTATACTCCGCGCCCCCAATATCCGGCATGGTGACAACCACCACGGGAATTCCCGTCTTTTGAAGCAATGCTCCCGTGACAGCGGCGATCTTCTGCTTATACGCCGTGGGAATCACATTGGCGAAGTCATTGACAAGGCCCTTTGGTTTCGGGAAGGGGCGTTCTGCCTGGGCTGAAATAACAGTGACCGGAAACAAGAGAAATAGAACAGGTAAGAGGATTAGGTATTTCAGTTTAAGAGATCGTAACATTCCAGTACCATACAACGAAACAAACCCTCAGTCACCATATATTTCGATGGTTTTTTTAAAGAATCGTTTCGATGTTTCCCTGAGAAACGCTCATATCCCAGGGAAACCATTAATTGTCTATGAGGATAAAAGCGCCTTAAAGGCCTCGAATTTTTTGAATTTCTCCTTTAAATGAGTTGTAATGACAGCCTTCTGATTTTCATCCAGGACCTCATAAAATGCCATGAAATCATCAATGAACATGCCAACACGGATCGGAAAGTTCTCAACATGAGATTTCACAAGTCCTGAAAGGACATTCAAGTCCGGTTTTTCCCTCTCCATTTCGGTTTTCACTTTATCAAAGAAAGCCTTTCGTTGATTCCCCACTTCAACCAGTTCTTTTTCCACACTTGTTCGAATTTCCTGGTACCGGGCCGTCTGGGCCTCGGTGAGTTCAAGTGCTTCTACTTCCGAGTCTATTTTCTCCAGAACATGGTTTGGAAAATCGTTTCCGTGAAACCCTCCCCCACAAAACATTGGAGGTCTGTTGCATCCCACGAACCCCATCCCGGCAACCAGAATGGTTCCCAATAAAACAAAACCCAGAATCAAAGATCTTTTCTTCAGCATGATAAACCCTCCTTTTCCTGATGTTTTGACGCTTTGTGCGCCGTTTTGCTTTCAGAATAGAGATGGAACGTAAAGAATGTTTGTGACGGATGTAAAAAAATGTTAAAAGATGTAAAAAATGGAAAAATAGCGGGGACTTATATGGACAAAAAGGTTTTGATCGTCGATGATGACCAAAAGCTTTGGGAACTTTTGGCCGAGTACCTGAAAGAATTCGGGTTCCAGGTGTCAACCCTTCCTGACGGCACGAATATTTTGAAGGCCATCGAAACCACGAATCCGGACATCATCATATTGGACATCATGCTGCCCCATAAGGACGGGTTTGAAATTCTAAGAGAGGTTCGAATGCACCTTGCTATACCGATCATCATGCTCACAGCCAGAGGAGAAGATGCAGACCGCATCGTTGGACTTGAGCTAGGCGCTGACGACTATCTCCCCAAACCTTTTAACCCGCGGGAACTGCTGGCCCGGATCAGGGCCGTGCTTCGAAGGTCCACTGCACCACAGGGCGATGAACCAAATCGCGAAAAAGGTCATCTCATTGAGGCCGGCGGGCTGGTTCTGGACAAGGCAAAACGTACCGTCAATATGGGGCGTAAAGAAGTGGCCCTGTCTTCAACCGAATTCGAAATACTGAAGGTTTTGATGGAACATCCCAACAGAACCCTCAGCCGCGATCAGCTCATGAGCATGGCCAGGGGTCGGGATTTCATGGCCTTTGACAGAAGCATTGACGTGCACATCAGCAAACTTCGAGCAAAAGTGGAATCCAATCCCAGCTCCCCCGAACGCATCAAGACGGTCTGGGGAACCGGTTATATATTTGTGGATGCAAAATGACGATCGGACGGCTCTATACCAAAATATTTTTTTGCTTTCTGGCGATTCTGGTGATGACACAGCTGTTAACGTTTGCGCTGTTCATTCATTTTCCGGGAAAGTACTTCCATGAGCGATTTGAGCAGTACGCAAAAGGCCACGCCACCCTTGTAAAAACATTTCTGGAGGAAAAGCTCCATTCCGGTTCCCCTGTGCCCGCATTGAAAGAACGTCTCCTTCGGGATGCCATAGTGCGAATGGGAGAGATCTATGGGGCCAGGTTCTGGGTCACCGATTCACATGGAAAGCCGCTTTTCAAATCCTTTGAAGGTGTTTTACCTCAAGGGTCTGAAAAAAGGATTCGCATGGAAATGGACGGGGGAACCGGTACCTTTGAAATGGAGCGGGATTTTCGAAGGGGGTCCGGTCTGTATATGCGCATTCCCATTCAGTTGGCAGACGAACAAACCGTTAATCTTCACTCCCTGTTTGAACCCCTTGATACCGCACGTTACAAAGCAGGGTTTGCCATCGGACTGCTGGTGATCGGTACATTTGTCGCGCTGCTGGTGATTCCGGTGGCCAGACTCATCACTAGGCCGCTGAACAGATTGAGAACATCTGCCATCCGGTTTTCCAAAGGGGACCTGGCCCACCGAACACCCCTGAACGGAAAAGACGAAATCGCGCAGCTGGCAGGCACGTTTAATATGATGGCGGAAAAACTGGAGCGGATGATACACGGCGGAAAGGAACTCACGGCCAATGTGTCCCATGAATTGCGAAGCCCGCTGGCCAGAATCCGGGTTGCAGAAGAGATCATGCGTGATCAGTTGAAAAAGGGCAAAGTTGGCGAGACGGAAAAATATCTCAATGATATTCGCGAAGACATTTGGGAACTGGACCGCCTCATCGGCCGCATTCTGGAGTTTTCCAAACTGGATCTTCAAGAGGGATCCTCTGAAAAGGCCCCTCTGGATCTGTCGGCGCTGCTGCGCAACCTGTTTTTGCGCTTTGAAACCATCATGGAGAAAAAGAGCGTGGCATTCAAGATGGAGATTCCCTCAGGAATTTTCATGACCGGGGACCGCAAAGGCATTGAATCCGCCTTTTCCAATCTGTTGGACAACGCCGTCAAGTATGTGCCTGAAGGGGGCCGGGTGGAGGTTGGGGTTGTCCGGGAGTCCGATCATCTACAGTTACAAATTTTCAACACCTATCAAAAGCTGACCGATGAAGAACTGGAAAACCTCTTTGAACCTTTCTACCGGGTGGCAGACGTGAGTGAGGTAGGTACAGGCCTGGGTCTCGCCATCGCAAAAAAAATCATCGAACGGCACGGGGGCAGTATTCGCGCTGCCAATTCAAAAAACGGACTTGCGTTTATTGTCCGCTTTCATTTTCCAAAATGACGGCAGTGGAAACACCAGTTCTTTTGTACTTTCCCCGGAAGTCCTTTCACATATTATGCACTCCTAACATGCCACTCACCGAAATCTAACAAAAGCAGATTATTTTCCGGAAAGCTTCTTTATTACTCTTTTTGGGTGGCCCGGGAGGGGTGGTTCCTCTTCCAGGCCACCCAACAACCCGTTACCGGTATCCATCCGGAGGGGCAGAAGTATTTGGGTGGGTGCAGTAACCATTTGAAAGAGGGAAATGTTGAATGAAGTGATTAACCAAATACTAATTCGGGCCTAACAGAAATCTAACAATTCGAAACTATGCTGAGCCCAAATAAAATTGCGTTTGATGATCTCACCACAGTTAAATTTGAAAACCGACAAATTCATGGAGGAAAAAATGAAGATCAAAGGTATTGCGATACTGGCATTTGCTGTAGCAGCGTTTTTTACCGCAAATATGGCATGGGCCGGAAACATTGTGATCAAAGGATCCACCACCGTGCTGCCCATAGCACAGAAGGTTTCTGAAGCTTATATGAAACAGAATCCCAACATAAAAATATCCATATCCGGTGGCGGTTCCGGCAATGGCATGAAAGCGCTCATCGATGGTTCAACGGATATCGCTGACAGCTCCCGGTTCATTAAGGGAAAGGAAGTGAGCCTGGCGGTCAAAAACGGGATTTATCCGGTTCCCTTTGCAGTCGCCTACGATTGCATCGTACCGGTAGTCCATCCAACGAACGCCATTGTCAATATCACCTTGGCGCAGCTTAAAGACATCTATATGGGAAAGATCAAGAACTGGAAAGAGCTCGGCGGTCCTGACCGGCCCGTGGTGGTCATCTCGCGAGACACTTCTTCAGGAACCTATGAGGTCTGGCACAAGAAAGTCATGAAAAAGAAGCGGGTATATCCGGGCGCCCTTCTCCAGGCATCCAATGGCGCCGTTTCCCAGGCAGTGGCAAAAAACAAAAACGCCATCGGTTACATCGGTATCGGGTACATGACCCAAGATGTAAAACCCCTGATGGTCAACCGGATCGTCGGATCAGCCGCGACAACCTTGAACAGCACCTATCCCATCAGCCGTCCCTTGTTCATGTTTACCCCGGGATGGCCCAAAGGGGAGGTGTTGAGGTTCATCAATTTTTTGATAAACCCTGAAAAAGGCCAGAAATACGTTGCCGAAGCAGGGTATGTTCCCCTGTATTGATGGAAGGAACGTCGTTGAATGTTAAAAAGCAAACAAACGGGAAAAGGCCGCAAAAACAGGGAGAAAACCATCCGGTTTGTCTTTTTCGGGATAGCGCTGGCTTCCATAACCACCCTTTTCCTGATTGCCCTCTTCCTGTTTGTGGAGGGCATTCCCATTTTCAAAGAAGTATCGGTGACGGACTTTGTCTTCGGAAAATACTGGTACCCCACCGATGACCCGCCCGATTTCGGGATTTTCCCCCTGATTATAGCATCCATTGCGGTAACGGTGGTTTCATCGGCCATTTCAATCCCGTTAGGGGTATTGACAGCCCTCTATCTGGCTGAAGGCGCCTCGGCCCGGGTTCGTGAATGGGTCAAACCGGTTGTTGAACTCCTGGCGGCCCTCCCATCGGTGGTGATCGGCTTTTTCGGGATGGTCATTGTGGCGCCTGTTCTTCAAGAGATATTGGATATACCAACAGGGCTCAATCTCTTCAATGCCTCCCTGATGCTGGCTTTCATGTCCATTCCAACCATCTGCAGCCTTTCGGAAGATGCTATCTTCGGTGTCCCCGGAGAGCTCAAGGAAGCCTCCCTGGCTTTGGGCGCGACACACTGGGAGACCATTTCGCGGGTTATCTTCCCGTCATCCATTTCGGGCATCTGCACCGCCGTTATCCTGGGGATGTCAAGGGCCATGGGAGAAACCATGGTCGTGCTGATGGTTGCGGGAGGCGCCACCATGATACCCACATCGCTGTTTGACCCCGTTAGGCCCATGCCGGCCAGTATCGCAGCCGAGATGGCGGAGGCCCCTTTCCAGAGTGAACACTATTACGCCCTTTTCGCCATAGCCATCATCCTGTTTTTGTTTACTTTGGCATTTAACGTGATCGCCGAACAGTTTTCACACCGTTACCGGCAGGTCGGGGCAGCGACCCTGTAATAAAATGGGGGAACTCAAAAATATGAACGGAATCAATAATAAACAGGGCGTGCAATTCCGCAGGCAATTCATTCAGGCGGGGATGTTCGGCCTTTTCAGAATTTCCGCGGCCATTAACGGAGCAGCCTTGTTGGTGGTGGTCTACTTCCTTGTGGCAAGGGGGTGGCGTGCCATCAACTGGACGTTTCTCAGCCAGCCGCCCATGGATTCCATGACCAAAGGAGGGATCCTTCCCTGTATCGTCGGAACCCTTTGTCTCAGCATTGGCGCTATTGCCGTTGCCCTTCCCGTCGGGGTGGCATCCGCCATATATCTGAATGAATATGCACGTCCCGGCCGAATTGTGCGTCTCATTCGTCTGGGGATCAATAACCTGGCCGGGGTTCCTTCGGTGGTTTTCGGACTATTCGGTTTGGCCTTTTTTGTGGTATATTTGGAAATGGGCGTGAGCATCCTTGCGGGGTCTTTGACCCTGGGGGCGCTGACCCTGCCGGTGATTATCGGTTCCACGGAAGAGGCCCTCAGGGCCGTGCCGGACACCTACCGGGAGGCTTCTCTGGGCCTTGGCGCCACGAAATGGCAGACCATTTACCGCGTGGTGCTACCAGCCGCACTCCCCGGGATTCTCACCGGCACCATTCTGGGGGTCAGCAGAGCCGCTGGAGAAACCGCCCCCATCATGTTCACAGCGGCGGTTTTTTACACGCCATCGCTGCCCACGTCCATATTTGATGAAATCATGGCGCTTCCGTATCACATCTATGTGCTCGCAACGGCGGGCACGGATATCGAGGCCACGCGGCCACTTCAGTATGGAACGGCCCTGGTGCTGATTGCTCTCGTACTCGGCTTGAACCTTATTGCCATTCTTTACCGTTCACGGCTCAGAAAAAATCGATGATGGACAGGTATTAGGACCCTTATGGAAAATTCACCCAAAATGTCAGCGCAGGATCTTGATTTTTACTACGATGATTTTCATGCCCTACACGGGATTACACTGGACTTCCAAGAAAATCAGGTGACGGCCCTCATTGGCCCTTCCGGTTGTGGAAAAAGTACCCTTTTGCGTTGCCTCAACAGAATGAACGATCTGATTCCCTACAGCAGGGCCGAAGGCAAGGTGCTCCTTGACGGCGAAGATATCTATGCTACCCGCTTGGACGTGGTAACGCTGCGTCGTCATGTGGGCATGGTCTTTCAAAAGCCGAATCCCTTTCCCAAAACGATTTTTGAAAATGTGGCCTACGGCCTGCGGGTCAACGGTATGAAAGACAAGGGTCTTCTGCGTGACAGGGTCGAGACCAGCTTGAAACAGGCGGCTTTGTGGGAAGAAGTAAAAGACCGGCTCAACGATTCCGCCCTGGGCCTCTCAGGGGGGCAGCAGCAACGGCTATGCATCGCCCGTGCCCTGGCGGTGGCACCGGAGGTCCTTCTCATGGATGAACCGGCATCGGCCCTGGATCCCATCGCCACCCAGAAGATCGAGGAATTGATACATGAACTGAAGAAAAACTACACGATTATTATTGTGACCCACAACATGCAGCAGGCCGCAAGAGTATCAGATGTCACGGCATTCTTTTACCTGGGCAAGCTGATTGAGGCGGACCTGACCGAGACCCTTTTTACCCGGCCGAAATTACAGCAGACATCGGATTACATCACCGGCCGATTTGGTTAAACGGTGTGGGTAAACCGCGAGGAGATTACCATGAAAAGGCACTTGCAAAAAGAACTGTCGGGCTTGAAAAAGCGGATCCTCTCTCTCGGTGCCATGGCCGAGGAGCGCGTGCGCATGGCCATCAAGGCATTTGAGACAAGGGACGGTGAACTGGCCCGGCGGGTTATCGAATCCGACAGGGAAATTGACGAGGCTGAAGTGGAAGTGGAAGAGGAATGCCTCAAGATCATTGCTCTTCACCAGCCGGTGGCCATAGATTTGCGGTTTATCAATATTGTCATTAAAATCAACAACGACCTGGAGCGCGTGGGCGATGAAGCGGTCAATATCGCTGAGCGTGTGGAGAACATATCCAAACGTCGGCCAGTTTCCTTCACATTTGATTTTGCAGCCATGGCGGAAAAAGCGGAGGCCATGCTCAAAGACAGCCTTGACGCCCTGGTAAACCAGGATGTGGATCTGGCTTACAAGGTATGCCTTGATGACGATGAGGTGGACCGCATGAACCACATGATTTATGACGAAGTCAAGATAGCGGTGAAACAGCAACCGGATCGGGTGGCATATCTACTCAACCTGTTATTGGTGGCCCGCCACCTGGAACGAATTGCGGATCATGCAACCAACATTGCTGAAGAAGTGATCTATATGATTGAAGGCAAGATCTTCAGGCACCGAAAAGAAGATCTGAAATCCTAGGATCAGCCACTGGGCTTTAACAATTAACCATTTTAACGAAAAACTTGCGGGACCGGGGACCGTCAAATTCACAATAGAAAATTTTCTGCCAGGTGCCCAGGACCAGACGTCCCCCTTCCACCAGCACCGTCACCGAACTGCCCATGATGGATGCTTTGATGTGGCTGTCGGAATTTCCTTCCATGTGCCGGTACCCGTCATTGGGCGGCACCAACTGTTTCAGCTTTTTAATGATGTCGGAACAGACCGCCGGGTCAGCCCCTTCATTGATGGTGATGCCTGAGGTGGTGTGAGGGACATAAACCACACAAAGCCCGTCCTTGAGACCTGCTTTTTCGACTTCCTGCCGCACCAGGTGAGTGATATCCACCAGTTCAACCCGTGCTGTCGTTTTTACGGAAACCGTGATGGGCATGGGAATCTCCTTAAAATGTTTGGTGGAAGGGAAATATTTTATGCGGCCTTTTTCTTTTCGATGGCCACATAATCCTCAAAACCCTCTTCCTCCAGATACACGTTGATGGTTTCTTCCGCGGATGTGGTCCATGTACCGCCCTTGTAGTCCGGCGCAATGGGAAGTTCCCGGTAGTCCGCTCCCCGGTCTGCCAGAATGGCCAGTTCAATCTTTTTGGGGCGACCGTAATCCATCAGGGCATCCATGGCGGCACGGACGGTTCTTCCCGTGTAAAGCACATCATCCACCAGAATCAACCGTTTATCGTCTATGGAAAAGGGCAGTTCAGTTTTTCCCACGATGGGAACGGAACCGATCTTTGTCCAGTCATCCCGGTAAAGGGTAATATCCAGAATTCCCAGGGGCGGGGTTGGCGCACCTGATTCGACCAGGGCTTTCTGAAGCCGTGCCGCCAGGAAGGCGCCGCCCGTGCGAATGCCGATGAGGATAATTTCTTTACCGGAGCCGTGTTTCGCGATGATTTGATCTGCAATTTCCTGAATATGTTGGACAATCTCTTCTTTACTCAAGATCATTCCTGTTTTCATAACAGAACCCCATGACAATGAAAAAAAATTACAGTAACTAGCATAGGTTTATGGCCATGTCAATAAAATTGTTGACTTTTCAGGGCATGCGAGGAAAGGTGTGACAAATTTCCCCTTATCCTGTACAAATAACGGTATCGGTACACTCCAACAACACATATAACCGGGCAAGGATCATTTTGTAATATAAAGGAGAAGTTTTTTATGGAAACAAGTCAGGCAATTATGGCCTTTTCCCAGAGTGAAAAGGTCAAAACCAGCCTTATCTGCGCATCTCAGTCTCTCCAACTGCTGACCGGGCTGCCTTTTCCCGAAAAAGAGGGGGCGCAAAAAGTAATCAGTATGAATATCGAGATGATGCGGCAGGAAATCCTCTTGGCAAGAAACCTTTCGGGAGACGAAGCATGGGATGAGATTGAAAAAAGCATCGGCAAAGCCGTTGTCATGATTGACTCAGGTGTTGCCCCTGAATCGGTGGTGCATCTTACCCAGGCTTTGAGCCAGGTCACGAGTATCGGTCATCGCTCCATGACGGTTTTGAAGGAGAAGGGGTTGCTTTAAATTCTTCAGTTTCATTCTGAGAGCTTATCTCTCGCATTTGTAACACGTTCCATTTGATGGCTCTTTTTGAAGCAAATACAATGCCGAAAGCATATATTTTCAAAGAACTTTTTTTCGAAAACTCAAGTAAGAGGAGGGGAGGATCGGAATCATGGCAGGAAAGAATATTTTGGCAGGGAAAAAAATACTCGTTGTGGATGACGAACAGGACATTTTAGAAACCCTGATAGAGATGCTTGATGAATGTGAAATAGAAACCGCTTACACCTTTGAGTCAGCCGAAGAACTCTTGAAGACCAAGGTATATGATGCGGTGATCCTGGACATTATGGGGGTCAGGGGATTCGACTTGCTGGAGCTTGCCACGCGCAAAAAAATGCCGGCATTGATGCTGACGGCCCATGGACTAAGTCCCGATAACCTGGTGGGTTCCATAAAGCTTGGCGCTAAGTCTTATATCCCCAAGGACAAGATTAACGCATTGAATCTCTATCTTGAGGAGATATTCCTGGCTCAGGAAAAAGGGATACAAAAGTCGGGAAACTGGTTTGCCCAACTGGGTTCCTTCTTTGACGAGCGCTTCGGATATGGGTGGAAAAACAAGGATAAGAAGTTCTGGTCAGAATTCGACAAAACATATCAGGTTTCAAAGGATGAGCTTGAAAGGCTTCTATAGATCGAGAGATCAAAACACCAATGTCCAAATGACAAAAAAAAGTATTGTCAGGGTGTTAGTTTGGGTCATCATGTCATTTGATATTCGAATTTGTGTCGGATCTCAGATTTTTAGATTCGGATTTTGCCTGAACAGGGGTTTTCGTTCAGGCACTAGATAAGAGGAAAAAACGGGGCTTCTTAATTTTATTGTTGACAATAGCGTACACTTATTGAAGAAAGAAAGGGTGTGAAAAATGATGCGCCGCCAGGCGATTCTCGAAGCCGCAGAAAAACCTGAGCATTGAACTTTTCACATGCGGCATCAAAAAACTGTGATGTTTGGACCCTTGTGAACGTCGAAAGCTCTTTTGAAGTGTCAGTTCTCAATGGAAAAAGGAGGTTTTAACAAATGAGTGGTCTGCCGTTGACCTTCCCCCACATCCTCTTGGATAACGCAAAAAGATTCCCTCCCACCAAAGCCGCCATGCGTGAAAAAGACTTAGGTATATGGCAGTCCTATTCCTGGCAGGACTACCTTGAACAGGTCAAGGATTTTGCCCTGGGATTGGCCTCTTTGGGCTTCAAGAGGGAAGATAAAATGGCTATCATCGGGGACAACAGGCCCCAGCTATACTGGGGGATGGCGGCGTGCCAGTGCCTGGGGGGGGTGCCCGTTCCCCTCTATCAGGATGCCATTCACAAAGAGCTTGAATTTATTGTAGATCATTCAGAGTGCCGGTTTGCGCTGGCCGAGGACCAGGAGCAGACCGACAAACTTATGCATCTCAAAGACGAGATGCCGGGTCTCGAATATATCATCTATGATGATCCCAGGGGGCTGACAAATTACAAGCATGACTGGCTCTTCGCGTTCACGGATGTTCAGGAGTTGGGTCGAAGATTCGGCAAAGAGAACCCTGACTATTTCACGAATGGGGTCGAACAGGTGAAACCGGACGACATCTCGATCATTGTCTACACGTCGGGCACCACGGGCAACCCCAAAGGGGTCATTCAGACTCACCGAAAAATTGCAGCCTGTTGCCGAGGATTTAATGTCTGGGACAACCTGGATGAGACGGGAAACGTCATGGCCTATCTGCCCATGGCATGGATCGGAGATCATGTCTTCTCCTATGGTCAAGCCCTTTGCGCCGGTTTTACGGTCAATTGCCCGGAAAGCACCACCACAATCGTCCATGACCAGAGGGAGATCGGACCCACCCATGTTTTTGCGCCTCCCCGCATCTGGGAGAATATCCTGACCCAGATCATGGTCAAGATAGAGGATTCGGCCTGGATAAAACGAAAAGCATTCCACTACTTTATGAAGGTGGCTGGCCGAGTTGAGAAAAAGAGGATCGCCAATGAGCGGATCCCGCCCGGGGATAGTATCCTTTATCAACTGGGCCGGATCTTGATTTACGGTCCACTGGTAGACAATTTGGGCATGAGCAACATCAAGGTGGCCTATACGGCAGGGGAGGCCATCGGTCCAGAGATATTTGAGTTTTACAGATCCCTGGGAATCAATTTGAAGCAACTCTACGGCATGACAGAGAGCTGCGCCTACGTGTCCATGCAGAAAGATGGGGACATAGACTCTGAATCCGTGGGCCCCCCGGCGCCGGGGGTCGAGATAAAGATATCGGACACCGGAGAGGTGCTGTATAAGAGTCCGGGCAATTTCCTGGGCTATTTCAAAAGTCCGGAAGCCACGGCCGAGACCCTTGAAGATGGATGGCTCCATTCCGGCGATGCCGGCTACATGACGGAAAGGGGCCATCTCAAGATCATCGATCGGGCCAAGGATGTGAGTAAATTGAACGATGGGACGCTGTTCGCGCCCAAATATATTGAGAACAAGCTCAAATTCAGTCCGTATATCAAGGAGGCCGTGGCCCACGGAATGGGCAGGGATTTTGTGGCCGTTTTCATTGATATCGACTATGGATCGGTTGCAAGCTGGGCGGAAAGGAGACATCTTGCATTTACAAGCTACGGGGATCTTTCCCAAAAACCACAGGTCTATGACCTGATCCATGAAGCCATCTGCAAGGTCAACCAGAGTCTGAGCAAGGACCCGAAGCTCAGGAATTCCCAGATCAGGCGATTTCTCATGTTTACCAAGGAGCTGAACCCGGATGACGGGGAAATCACTCGCACCCGGAAAATAAGGAGGAAATTTGTCGCGAATAAATATCGGGACCTCATCGATGCCCTCTATTCACCTGGACAGGACAGTGTGCTCATGGAAATAAAGGCCACCTATGAGGATGGCCGTACCACCGATGTGAAGGCCGATCTCAAAATCCGTGATGCCCAGGCCTATTGAAAGAGGAGATCCGCCATGAATGAAGGAAAAGAACCCATACTCCGCGCAGAAAATATCAGCATAACCTTCGGAGGCCTGAAAGCCTTGGACAATGTCAGTCTGGAGATTAATCCCGGGGAGATCCTGGCGATTATCGGACCCAACGGCGCGGGAAAGACCACCATGCTGAATATTCTCAACGGATTTTATAAACCCGATGAGGGCCGCATCATCTTCGAAGGGAAGGAGAGGCCCAGGCATATGAAGCCGAATGCTATTGCAGCGCAGGGGATTGCCAGGACCTTTCAGAATCTGGCCCTGTTTACGGGGATGTCAACTCTTGGAAACATCATGGTGGGGCGGACCATGAAGATGCATTCCAACATCTTTTCCCAGGGGATTTACTGGGGTTTCAGCCGGAAAGAGGAGATCGAGCACAGAAAAGCGGTAGAGGGGATCATCGATTTCCTCCAGATCGAGAACATCCGCCGGACACCGGCCAGCATGCTTCCTTACGGTCTCAGGAAAAGAGTGGAATTGGCAAGGGCCTTGGCCGCAGAGCCCAAGCTCCTCCTCCTGGACGAACCCATGGCTGGCATGAACCTGGAAGAGAAGGAGGATATCGCCCGGTTCATCCTGGATGCCAATGAAGAATTGGGCTACACCATCGCCCTGATTGAACACGATATGGGGGTGGTTATGGATATCTGTGACCGGATTGTGGTGCTCGATTTCGGCAAAAAGATCGGCGAAGGGACACCGGATGAGGTTAAAGCAAATCCCAGGGTTATTAAAGCCTATCTCGGGACGGCGGGAGACTAATAGAACAGAACATGAAGGAGATCACAGATGGCTTTTTTCTTTGAGGTACTGGTTACCGGGCTTATGGTGGGCATCATGTATTCCCTGGTCGCTCTCGGATTTGCCCTGATCTTCAAGGCATCGCAAGTCTTCAATATGGCCCAGGGCGCCATGAGCCTTTTTGCAGCCCTTGCCCTTTACGGTTTTTTTGAGCAGTATCTGCATCTCCCGTTATGGCTTGCCCTCCTCTGCACTGTGGCGGTCATGACCATCTGGGCGTACGCCATTGTTTTTCTTATCCTGAAACGGCTGGTGAACCGTCCCCCTCTCATGCTCTTCATGGCCACCTTCGGCATCGCATACCTTATGGAGGGGATTGGACAGAGCATCTATGGCACTCAGGCCAAAGGTTTGAACCTGGGCATACCAGATGAACTATATGACGTGGGCGGCATATTTATCAGCTCTTTTGATCTCTTTTTTGCAGTAGTGGCAGCCTTGCTGGTAGGCGGTCTGGTCTGGTTTTTTCAGAAGACGAGGAACGGAAGGGCGCTCAGGGCTGTGTCTGACGACCATGAGGCGGCCCTGTCCGTGGGGATCCCCCTTCTCAAGGCCTGGACCCTGACCTGGATCATTGCAGGTGTTGTTGCTACGGTAGCGGGCGTGGCCTGGGGAACACGCTTAGGGGTCCAGTTCAGCCTCTCCTTTATCGCACTCAAGTCCCTTCCCGTTCTCATTATCGGTGGGATTGACAGCATCCCCGGCGTGATCCTCGCAGGACTCATCGTGGGCGCCTGCGAAACAGTAGGGGAGGTTTTCATCGGCCCCTATGTGGGAGGGGGTATTCAGACCTTTTTGCCCTATCTCCTGGCCCTGCTTGTCCTCTATTTCAAACCATACGGCCTTTTCGGTAAAGAGATCATAGAAAGGGTATAGACTATGTTCTATAGAGAATGCGGTAATTTCAAAGACAGTTATGACAAGGATATGGCCATTTTCCCCATCCCCTTGGACCGGTGGGGATTTATCGTCATGCTTTTTGTGGCCTTTGTCATTGTTCCCTTATTTAGCAGCGAATATCTGATGATGAACATCATTGTTCCCTTTTACTGTTTTGCGCTTTCCGCCTTCGGACTTAATGTTTTAGCCGGATATGCCGGCCAGGTTTCCATCGGGCACGCCGCCTTTATGGCCGTTGGGGCTTATGGCTCGTTCATCCTGTACGGCCGGTACGGCGTGCCGCTCATCCCAAGTATCATTGGCGGCGGCGTGATTGCCTCGATCGTAGGCACTTTTTTCGGGCTCCCTTCCCTCAAGATCAAGGGGTTTTATCTGGCCATTTCCACCCTGGCCTCCCAATTCATCATAGAATGGGTTATCGTGCATGTACATTGGATAAGCGGCGGGGTTTTTGGGACCATTGAGGCGCCGAAAATGTTTGTTTTTGGATTTGCTTTAGACACACCGGTCAAGAAGTATTATTTGGTCCTCTGCATTATGGTCCTGTTTATGACCATTGGCAAGAACCTGGTACGTGGTCAGTTGGGAAGGAACTGGATGGCCATCAGGGATGTCGACTATGCGGCCGAGATCATCGGGGTGAATCTCTATCGGGATAAACTGCTTGCCTTTGCCGTTAGCACTTTTTATGCTGGAATCGCCGGCTCATTGATTACCTTTTGTTATATAGGGGCCGCAAACATTGAAGAGTTTAACGTCATGACCTCCTTTGCCCTTTTAGGTATGATCATCATCGGGGGGTTGGGGACAGCCCTCGGTTCATTTCTTGGAGCAGGTTTTTTCGTCATGCTCCCTATCGCAATCAACCACGCGCTGGGGGCATTCATGGAGGTGGTGCCTGCTGATATATTATCCAATATTGAATCGATCGTATTCGGAGGATTGATTGTCTTCTTTCTCATTGTTGAACCCTATGGCATGGCCAGGCTATGGCACACCATCAAGGAAAAGTTGCGGCTCTGGCCATTTCCATATTAGGCCCTTATTCCTTAAAATCCTGTCACAAAAAACAAGAGATTCATTGACGTAAAAACCTAAAACCTGAAACCTAGAACTTAAAACCTGAAACCTAAAACTTAAAACTGCAGTTTGCCGCCTTGGTTCAGAGATAGTCAAACAGTCAACCATTTAACAAAGCCTGGATTCAGTCTCTAATTTATGGGGAGTTTTTTAACCACGAACTTTAAGAAATAGGAGGAGAAGGCATGGGACGTAAATTGGTTTTTGGTTTATTGGCTATCGTGATTGCAGCGAGTTTTGTCCTGGTTTCAGGGCCGGCTATGGGTGCCGAGGAAAAGAAGGAAGCCCCAACCCAGTTTGTCGGTATCTTGGCTTACCGGACCGGCCCCTTTGCAGCGGGCGGCAGCGGGTTCAGCAGCGGTATGGAAGACTACATGGAGTTGATAAACATCAATGGCGGGATCGACGGCATCAAGTACTCATTTGAGGAGTGCGAAACCGCTTATAACACCGCACGGGGTGTTGAGTGCTACAACCGGTTTAAGGACAAGATGTCCTTTGTTCATCCATTGAGCACAGGTATTACCTACGCCCTGATCCCCAAGGGCACCGAAGACCATATCGCGGTTATTTCGAGCGGCTACGGTCGAGCCGATGCCTCGGATGGGAGGGTCTTTCCCTGGGTCTTCACCATTCCGACCAATTACTGGTCACAGAATACCGCCAAAATAAAGTTCATCGCCATAAAGCAGGGATGGGACGGAAAAGATATGGCGACAATAGGGAAATACCTGAAGGGTTTGAAAATCGCCAATCTGCACATCGACGTTCCCTACGGCCAGGAGACCAAACCGATCCTGGATGCCTTGGCCAAGAAGTATGGCTTCCAGGTCAGGCACTTTCCGGTGCCTTGGCCGGGGATTGACCAGAAGGCCCAGTGGATGGACATCGTGAGAAGATACAAGGCAGACTGGGTCATCAACCGAAACTGGGGAGTGTCCTGCACGGTTCCCCTCAAGGAGGCACGCAGACTCAAGTTCCCCAGTGACAGGATTCTCGGTGTCTGGTGGTGCGGGTCCGAAGAGGACGTGCTCCCTGCAGGCCCGGCAGCCAAGGGTTATTACTCCGCAAACTGGCACGGTGTTGGAAGGGACTTCAACGTTATCCAGGAAATTGTCGATAAGGTCCACGGCGTTATGAAAGGACATATCTCATTTACCCGTGTGGGTTCAGTTTACTATAACAGAGGAGTTTATGCAGGAATCATCAACACTGAGGCCATCCGGACCGCCCATAAGAAGTTCGGGAACAAGGTGCTTAACGGCGACGAGGTGCGTTGGGGCTTTGAGAATCTGAATATCACCAAGGAAAGACTCAAAGAGATCGGGGCAGAAAAGTTTATGCAGCCCATCAAGCTCAGTTGCGCAGACCACGAGGGTGGCGGACCGGTCTTCTTCCAGCAGTGGGACGGCGATAAATGGGTTATGACAGGGATCGTCGTAGAACCGATGACGAAGTTTGTCAGGGAGATGGTTGAGAAATCAGCCGAAAAATACGCCAAAGAGAAGGGGATCAAGATCAGAGACTGTAGCAAACCTTAAATCTGCGGGAAGGGGAGCGTGCACAGTCCCCTTCCCCATTCAGTTAGATCAGTCGCTGGAGGTGAATATATATTATGGCCACAGAGCAGGCCCCGTTACTCAAGGTTAATAACATTGAGGTCATCTACGAGCATGTGATACTGGTCCTGAAAGGGGTCTCCCTCGATGTCTATGAAGGGCAGATCGCTTCTCTCCTGGGCGCCAATGGCGCCGGTAAGAGCACGACTCTCAAGGCCATCTCCAATCTGGTCAAGGCAGAGCGTGGCGAGGTCACCAAAGGGACCGTAGAATTTGACGGGATCCGCGTTGACAGGTTGTTTGCACCCCAATTGGTAAAAATGGGTCTTATCCAGATAATGGAAGGGAGACACACATTTGAGCATCTGACCGTTGAGGACGATCTCCTCACAGGCGCATATACAAGGGGTCGAGACAAGAAGGGGATTAAAACCGCCCTGGAGAAGGTCTACGGATATTTCCCCCGTCTCAGGGAACGCAGGGGCGCCAAAACCGGTTATATATCGGGGGGCGAGATGCAGATGTGCGCCATCGGACGTGGCCTCATGGCAAAGCCGAAGATCATGCTCCTGGACGAGCCCTCCATGGGCCTGGCGCCCTTACTGGTGGAAGAGATATTCAACATCATCAATCGTCTCAATAAGGAGGAACATGTTGGGATGCTTTTAGCCGAGCAGAATGCGGCCATGGCCCTCAAGTATGCCGAGTACGGGTACATAATGGAGAATGGTCGCGTTGTCCTGGACGGGGCCGCCGAGAAGCTTAAGGACAATGCCGATGTGAAGGAGTTTTACTTGGGCCTGACCGCGGTGGGAAAGAAGAGTTACCGGGATGTGAAGCATTACCACAGGAGGAAACGCTGGCTGGCATAGTACGCCTCCTTAGGGCTCACTCAAAAATAATTTCACGTTTTTGCATCTCAGCTAGTTAATTACCCCTGCGGTTTCGATCCAGGGTGCGGGGCCACGTAAGTGGCCCCTGCTTTTTTTGGCATGAGGATATATGAACCGCAGAATATTCGATTTCAAAATTTCAAATATCTTTGGCTAGGGTTTTCAGCGGTACTTCTCCCGAACTTGGGAAACCAGCCGTTTTAAACGGGGGACCTGGCGTTTTTGAGTGTCATCCCAGCAAGGAAGAAGCGAATTATTATGAAACAAGGGCTCCGATGGAAGGTCATACGATGAGGTGGCCACCGCCTTTTCCCAGAGCCGGGTATGGGGAATGGGTGAATATTCTGAAAGGTAGGGGATGCTGCCGCAACGATCCGCATGATGGATGGTTTCGGCCACAGCATCCGGGGATTGCCCCGGCAATCCCATCATGATGTAAGCGCCAATCTGCCCGGGATGAAAACCGGCATTTCGCAAGTGATCCATGGCATGGGCAAAATCGCCTTTTGATATTTTCTTGTCCAGGTCCCAGCGTTTGCTGCTGTCTGACGCCTCCAGGCCCAGTCGAATGGTTTGAAATCCGGTTTGTTGAAGAAGTCTGGCCATGGGTTTCGTAATTTCCCTCACATGAATGGCATTTGGGGTATGAAATCTGAGATGAAGGTTGAGGCGGGCAATACGCTCAAGGAGTACCTCGGTGTGGGTACTGGATGACACCAGCAATGCGTCGTCGTAAAAAGCAAAATCCCGAATGCCCCATTTCCTGTGCCAGAAAAGGATTTCCGCCAGGATTTCATCCGGGTCGCTCTGGATGAATTCGGGAAAAAGGAAGTGGCTGGCGCAGTAATGGCACCGGTAGGGACAACCGGTGGATGTCATGAGGCAGATGTAATGGATCCTGCTTAACAGGTCAAAGGCGGGATAATGGGGTTTGGTGTCATCCGGCATTTCACCGGGAATGGAAACCCCGTAATCTTTCAGGGTTTCATATATGGCGGGAATACCTTGCCCTGAAACAACCCGATCCGCTTCCGAGTATCGGATGGCATGGTCCCGGCACAGCCTGGCATAACCGCCGCCTAAAATGACCGGAACCTCCGGGTGTATTTTTCGGGCGCGCCGGATCGCCTCAAAAACACCGGGATACCAATAGGTCATAAGGGACGTCACCAGGATGGCCGAAGGATTCTTGATCCGCCTTACGGCTTCCTCAAAGATCTCCGGAAAAAGCCCGTAACGGCTGTAGGGCCGATCGGTTCCTTTAAGGGCAGTGGGTTTCGGGACGATTTGACGCCAGAATTTTCCGGTACCGTATTGCCGCCTTTTGGGCGGCTTGAGCGCTGACTGTTCAATCATGGCGGGGTGGTCCACATCCATGCAGTCGATGAGATGGATGTCAAACCCCTTCCGCCTGAGGTCCGTTGCCAGAGACAGAAGCCCCAGCGGCTTACTCCAGAGATCATAGGCTGCAAAATCGTAAATCCAGGGGTTGATGAGAATCAGTGACGGTATCATGGAGAATCGCAAACCTATTTAACTATTAGCTGTGACAGGGAGAATATCACCCATGAGAGCTGTGGTGCAGAGGGTAAAAGAGTCCAGGGTGGAAGTCAAGAACCGCGTGGTGGGGCAGATCGGTCCGGGATTGCTGATCCTGCTGGGCGTGGGGCAGGATGATACGTTAAAAGACTGCGAATACCTGGCTGGCAAGATTTCACATTTGAGGATTTTTTCTGACGAAAAGGGTTTCATGAACCTTTCGCTTCTGGATACAAAGGGCGCCGCTCTGGTAGTATCGCAGTTTACCCTCTGGGGGGATTGCCGGAAAGGCCGCAGGCCTTCATTTGTGAAAGCCGCACCACCGGAACCCGCCAGAGATTTATATGAACACTTCGTGGAATTGCTGAAACAAGAGGGGCTTACCGTTGCCACGGGAATGTTTCAGGAAATGATGGACGTTCATCTGATCAACGACGGCCCCGTAACCTTGATGCTGGACAGCCACAAGACCTTTTAACACATTAATCCAGGTCCAGCTCCTTTTCAAGGATGGCAATCTGTTTTTCGATTTCTTTACGCTCTTTTGCGTTGACCGCTGCTTCCTTCAGGCGCAGTTTCAACCCCAGCAGCGCCATACTTTTTCGATGTTCCTGACAATTGACTTTCATTTCATTTGGCGGACACACAGGTCTGCCCCTACGTTTTTTAATCCAGTGCCAAAAAAGTGTTGGGATCCAGCCTTACGCTGATGTCGGGGTCGCCTGGTTTGTCATGGTCTTTGAGCAGCCGCAGAAAAACGCCGGATGACTCGGGGACCAGTTGGATAACAATGCTCAACAGATCGTCAATGGCAGCACATGGGTGGGGAATACCCCGTTCATTGGTTTCGGTGATGTGGCGGTGGGAAAGTGCCGACAACCATATATCCGCCCCGAAAGCCCGGCCCGTTTTTTTGAGACCTTCAAGCATGTCTCTTCCTGTTTTTTCAAAATCAAGACCGTCAATAATGACGGTGTTGGGTCTGAAATCCAACCGTTCAGCCAGGTTTTTCAAGTTGGCTTCCAGACGGTCCAGATCAAAACTCTGGTTCAGGTAGGCCAAGATCATACGATTCCGGTCGATGCGCATGCGGTACTCGTCATCATCCAGCAGGTTCAGGGCTTTCAGCAGATCAAAATAGATGACATTATAATAAGCCGTTACCTTTTCGGGGCCCTCTTCAAGAGAAACATGGATCAGTTTTTCCCCCCGGAAGATTCTGTCCAGTGCGATATGAATCAGGCAGGCGGTTTTGCCGACGCCTGCGCGCGCAATCAAAACCCCCAGGTTGCCCGGCCCCAGGCCCCGGCGTGATGATTGTTCAAGAATTTTTAGCGGGCTGACGGATATGAAATCTTTCACGATTTCCCACCTCCTTTTGAATTTTTCTTTTCGTTTATGATGAGTTCTTCTGAAAGGGATTCGGGAAGTCTGACGTATTTTGAAAATTCCATGGTGAATTCGGCCTTTCCCTGGGTCAGGGACCTGAGGGTTGTGGCGTAACCGAACATTTCAGCCAGGGGGACTTCCGCTTCTATGGTGGAATCAGCGCCGTCTTCCGTGTTGCTGATGATAATCCCACGCCGCTGGTTGATGGAACCCATGACATTGCCCTGAAACTCGGATGGGCCTTCCACTGATACCTTCATAATGGGCTCTAAAACCACAGGCTTTGCTTTCATGTAAGCCTGCCTGAAGGCGCCCTTGGCAGCCTGGGTAAAGGCCATCTCAGAGGAATCCACGCTGTGGCTTTTGCCGTCGTTAACGGTGATTTGCATTCCCAGCACCGGAAACCCGATGAGCTTTCCTTTGATCAGGCAGGATTGAAATCCCTTGTCCACAGCGGGAATGTATTCAGTGGGGATGGCCCCGCCCTTGATGGCGTTTACAAATTCGTATTCACCCCCCTCGGATGGTTGCATGAATCCCGCAACGCGTCCGAACTGTCCTGAACCACCCGTCTGTTTTTTGTGAATGTAATCAAAGGGCGCATGGCATGTGATGGCTTCCCGGTAGGCCACCTGGGGCATGCCGGTTACCACGCTGGCCTGAAATTCCCGCTTCATCCTTTCCACATAGACTTCCAGGTGAAGTTCCCCCATTCCGGAGATAATGGTTTCATTCGATTCAGGATCTACATGGGACCGAAACGTAGGATCTTCTCTGGTGAAGCGGCCCAGGGCCTTGCTCATGTTGTTCTGGCTCTTGTTGTCTTCAGGGGTGATGGTGAGGGATATGACCGGCTCCGGAACAAACATGGAGCTCATGCTGACGTTCATTTTGCCGTCGGTAAAGGTATCTCCAGACGAGCAGTTAACACCGAACAGCGCCACAATATCACCGGCACGGGCCGACGTGAGATCCTCCATCTGATCCGCGTGCATCCGGACCAGACGTCCCACCTTGATCTTCTTACCGGTTCGGGTAATCACCAGGTCATCGCCTTTTTTAATGGCACCCTGATAGACCCTGAGATAGGTCAACTGACCATAAGGGGTCACTTCCAGTTTAAAGGCAATGGCAACCAGGGGCATTTCAGAGTCGGTCTCAAGCGTCACCTCTTCCTCATCCCGGTCGAGATCAAGGGCCGTATTGGTAATGTCCCCCGGATCGGGAAGATACCGGTTGACGGCGTCCAGCACGGTTTGAACCCCGATATTTTTGTAAGCGCTTCCCAGGAATACCGGGGTCAGCAATCGCGAAATGGTTCCCTTCCGCACCGCTTCAAAAATCAGTTCTTCGGTGACCGCCTCTTCAAATATGGCCTCCATCAATTCGTCCGAAAACATTGAGGCGGCATCCAGCAATTCTTCTCTTCGGGCCAGCGCTTCCTCCATGAGATAATCCGGAATATCATCTGTCCTGATCTTTTCCCCGTTCGGGCCTTCAAAGTAGAGGGCTTTCATGGCAGCCAGATCCACCACACCTTTGAAATCGGATTCCAAACCGATGGGGATCTGCATCAAAACGGCGTTCTGGTTCAGTTTCTCGCGAAGCTGGCCCACAACCTTATGAGGGTCTGCCCCGGACCGGTCGCATTTGTTGATAAATGCGATTCGAGGGACTTCGTATCGCTTCATCTGCCGGTCCACGGTGATGGATTGGGACTGAACCCCGCCCACGGAACAAAGGATGAGGATGGCGCCGTCCATGACCCTTAAAGCCCGTTCCACTTCAATGGTGAAATCCACATGACCGGGCGTGTCAATGATATTGATTTTGTGCCCCTTCCATTCACAATGGGTGGCGGCAGACGCGATGGTGATGCCCCGCTCCCGTTCCAGTTCCATGGAGTCCATGGTCGCGCCCACACCGTCTTTTCCTTTGACTTCATGTATGGCAAAGATTCGATCGGTGTAAAACAGGATTCTTTCGGTCAGGGTGGTTTTTCCAGAATCAATGTGGGCACTGATGCCGATATTTCTTAAATTGCTAATCTCATTTTTCATAATGCTTCTACTCTGTTTCTGTTCCGACAAAAAAAGAGGATCTGCTCCCGCAGACCCTCTTTTCCGTGTCAAATTGCGGTTTGAAAGTTTAGAAGGGATAGGCCTCCAGATCAATAATCCGGTCTGCAATCTCCCGTTTCAAACTCACTGCGTCTATGGGTTGATAACGGGCCAGCTTCTTGATGCCTGCCAGCTGTGTTCGAAGCATGTCGCCTTCTTCCACGTAGGCAACCACCTGTTTGGCCCAGCCTTCAATTTTAGGAATCGCCTCATCCACGTAAACCTTGACGGCGTCGATTTGATATTTTGCTTTTTCTTCCCCTTCTTTGTCAATTATCTTGAGGGTCCTTAACAAGCCGCTTTCCATGGCGAATATCTCAATAATGATATCGGCCACCTTGCCGAGCACTTCCTGCTCTCTGGCCAGGTTCTGCTGGAATTTCTGCGCGGCGCCGCCGGCCACCATCAGAGCGATCTTTTTGGCCATTCTAATCATGTGTTCCTGAAGTGCAAGGGGGGTATCGGGTAATTGTACGGAAAGGGGCGAATAACTCATGAGTTCCCCTGCAATGGCCTGGGCCGCGGGCAGCAGATTCAGCCGGCCCTGCATGGCCCGCCGCATCAGGGTTCCGGGGATCAGCATGCGATTGATTTCATTGGTGCCTTCCCAGATGCGGTTGATTCTGGAATCCCGGTAATACCGTTCCGCGGGATATTCCGCGCAAAAGCCGTATCCGCCAAGGACCTGAACATATTCGTCCACACAGTAATCAAGGGTTTCAGAGCCGTAAACCTTGGCGATGGAGCATTCCGCCGCATACTCTTCGATGGCCTTGGCGTTTTCAGCGCCGCTTTTCTTGGCATCAGCCGTCAGGGTACCCAGTTTATCGTCAAACATGCCGGCCAGCCGGTACATGACGCTGTCACTCATATAGCCCTTGACCGCCATGTCGGTCAGTTTGGTTTTGATAAGACCGAAACTACTGATGGGCACTTTAAACTGAATGCGGCCGTTGGCGTACTTGACCGATTCTGTGACGCAGCCCTTGCAGCCGCCCACCGAGGCAGCACCCAGTTTCCAACGCCCGATATTTAAGATGTTAAAGGCGATTTTGTGACCTTTACCGATTTCAAACAGGACGTTTTCCACGGGAACTTCCGCGTCTTCCAGGATCACGGGGCGCGTGGAGGACCCATGGGCCCCCATCTTTTTTTCTTCCTTGCCGGTAGATACCCCTTTGAAGTCCTTTTCAACGATAAAGCCGGTGAACTCTTCCCCGTCCACTTTGGCATAGACAATAAAGCTGCTGGCCCACCCCGCGTTGGTGATGAACATCTTTTCACCGTTGAGGATATAGTTTTTTCCATCCTCGGAAAGGACCGCCTTGGTCCTGGCGTTCAGCGCGTCTGACCCCGCACCCGGTTCTGTCAGGCAATAGGCGCCGCACCACTCGCCGCTGGCCAGTTTGGGCAGGTACTTCTGCTTCTGCTCTTCACTGCCGAAGTAGACGATGGGCAGACTCCCGATGCCCGTATGGGCGCCATAGACCACAGCAAAGGAACCGGCGACACCCAATGCCTCAGTGACGATCGTGGTGCTCACCTTGTCCAGCCCCATACCGCCGTATTCTTCGGGAATATCCGTTCCCAATAGACCCAGTTCACCCGCTTTTGCCAGAAGGGAAAGGGTCAGATCATGATCCTTTTCCTCCAGTTGATCCACGTGGGGTTTGATTTCCTTTTCCAAAAAATCCTTTGCCATGTCCATAATCATGCGATGCTCTTCCGTGAAGTCTTCAGGCGTAAATACGTCTTCGGGGGTCGCATCCGTGATCAGGAACTCTCCGCCGACAAAAATCTTTTCTTCCGACATTTTTTTGCTCCTTTCACCATATGAGGTTGTTAATTCTTTCTGTTTTCAAATCAACAATCGACAATCATCGTTCAACAATCTCAGTAGTCTTCGACCTCAAAGATACCCGCAGCCCCCATTCCGAAGCCGATGCACATGGACACCAGCCCCCATCGGGCTTTTCGCTCCTGCATCTCATAGATCAACTGGGTCGTCAGTTTGGCCCCCGTACATCCCAGAGGGTGACCCAGGGCAATGGCCCCGCCGTTGACGTTGGTGATATCCCCGTTGATGCCCAGCTCGTTAATGCAGTAGATGGCCTGGGCCGCAAAAGCTTCGTTCAATTCGATCAGGTCTATCTGGTCCAAATCCATGCCGGCCAGTTTGAGTACCCTTGGGATGGCCACTGCGGGGCCGACCCCCATGACTTCGGGTTCGCATCCTTCCACCGCGTGGTATCTGAAAGTGGCCATGGGTTTGAGCCCCAGTTCTTTGGCCTTTTCCTTGCTCATGAGCAATACCGCAGCCGCCGCATCGCTGGTCTGAGAAGAATTGCCGGCGGTTACGCTTCCGCCTGGTTTGAAAGCTGCCGGGATTTTCCCGATACTTTCTTTGGTAGTTCCGGGGCGTACCCCTTCGTCCTGGTCAAAAATCACTTCTTCAAATTCAAACCTGCCATTGGGCAATGTTTTTTGTTTCTTGACTTTTATGGGCACGATCTGGCTTTTGAAACGCCCTTCTTTCAGGGCTTTTTCAGCCTTTTGCTGGCTTTTGGCGCCAAACGCGTCCTGTTCATCCCGACCGATATTGAACCGTTCCGCCACATTTTCAGCGGTCAACCCCATGCCGGTAAAAGCCCCCGGCCGCATGTCCACCAGGGCGGGATTGGGATACATCATGCTGCCCCCCATGGGGATCTGGCTCATGCTCTCGACACCGCCGGCAACCACCACTTCCGAAAAACCGCACATGATTTTTTCGGCGGCAATGGCAATGGCCTGAAGCCCGGAAGAACAGAACCGGTTGACGGTCATGCCGGGAATACGGTCCGGCCACCCCATGCTCATGACCAGAACCCGGCCCAAATTCAATCCCTGTACGGCTTCGGGGAATGTACATCCGATCACCACATCGTCAATTACCATGGGGTCCAGGTCATTGGCCCGTTTCATCAAATCTTCCAGTACGGCGCACCCCATCGCTTCAGGACGCGTATTCTTCAATGTTCCTCGAGGGGCCTTTCCCGCTGCCGTCCTGCAGGCGGCAACCACTACGGCTTCTTTCATCATATTGTCCTCCCCTGTCATTGATCAGTTATCAGCTGTTTAATATCGCCTATTATATTAAAGTTTCATCATCAGCATTTAGTTCCTGAGCGGTTTCCCGGTGGTCAGCATATGCTGTATCCTGGCCTGGGTGTTGGGATCGCCCAGGAGGCTCAGAAAGGCCTCCCGTTCCAAATCGAGGAGGTACTGTTCCGTGACCACCGTGTTTTCCTGGACAGCGCCGCCGCAAAGGATATAGCCGATCTTATTGGATACGGTCACATCGTGGTCCGTGATATAGTTCTGCTCATGCATGGTCCAGAGCCCCAGTTTGATCATGGCATAGGTATTTTCGCCGGGCACCCGGAGATCATCCCTGGGCCTTGAAGGTGTGTACCCTTCCAAGTTCATGGCGAGCACCGTATTTTTGGCATCCTGGATCTGGTAATCGCGATTGACGCTCATTTTGTCCGTGCTTTTGAGGTAACCCATTTGAATGGCCTCCGGGCCGGAGGTGGCCACCTTGGCCATGGCAATGGTCTCAAAAGCCCTGGCAATGAAAGGCATCATTTCAATCTGCTTGGGATACAGGCCGCCCTTTTTCACTTCAAAGAGATGGTCCGTGTTCCGAATAAACAACTCTTTGGTGCCCCCGCCTGCGGGAACCAACCCCACCCCCGCTTCCACGAGGCCCATGTAAGTTTCCGCGGCAAAGCGCACCCGGTCGGAAGCCAGACAGATTTCACATCCACCCCCCAGGGCCAGGCCCGCCGGGGCCGCCACCACAGGCTTATCCAGGTATTTCAGCTTCATAAGGGAATCCTGTAGCGCTTTGATCATCCAGTCCAGATCATCCCATTCCTCTTCCTGGGCGGTAAACAGGACCAGCGGCAGGTTGGCGCCGGCCGAGAAGTTGGTGCCGTGGTTGGCAATGACCAGGCCGTCAAAGTCGTTGTCCACGATATCGGCTGATTTGACGAACATGCTAACAATGTCTTCGCCCAAGGCGTTCATTTTGGTGTGGAATTCCAGGCAGGCCACTCCGTCGCCCAGATCAATGAGCGACGCACCCGTATTTCCCGTAACCAGCTTGTTCCTCTCCTTCAGTGAGGGCAGGAGGATAATGCCGGGTTTTACCGGAACTTCCTGGTACGCTTTGGAGCCAATATCGTAGAAATAAAGATTACCGCTCTCTTTCTTATAGAACGTTTCGTTGCCGCCTTCGAGCATCTCCGCCACCCACGCGGGGATTTCATAACCGGATTCTTTCATCTTGACGACGGATTTTCCGAGTCCGATGGCATCCCAGGCCTCAAAGGGACCTAGCTTTCGGGCAAACCCCCATTTCAGAGCGTTGTCCACGTTTACGATATCGTCCGCGATTTCAGGAATGCGGTTGGCGGCATAAATGAGGGTTTCACTCAGGGTTTTAAAAGTGAATGCACCCGCCGGATCCTTGGCGTAGTAGAGGGATTTGATTTTATTGCCGACGCCGGACACATTTTTGGCTGCCTCCAGAGACGCCATTTTCACCTTTTCCTGGGGGGTGTGTTCGAGAGTATTGTAATCCAGGGACAGGATCACCCGCTTGCCGTCAGCGTCCTTGCTTTTTTTGTAGAACCCCTGCCGGGTCTTTTCACCCAGGAAACCCTTTTCAAGCATCTTTTTGATGAATTCAGGGGCTTGAAATACTTCCCGCTTTTCGTCATCGGGAGAGCCTTCGTACACATTGTCAGCCACATGAAGCAGCGTATCCAGCCCCACCAGGTCAGCGGTCCTGAAGGAAGCGCTTTTGGGATTTCCCACGATGGGCCCCGTCAGTTTGTCTACCGCTTCCACGGAGAGCCCCAGTTCCATCATGGCCTTGATGGCCGCGAACATGCTGAAGGTGCCGACCCGGTTGGCCACAAAATTGGGGGTATCCTTGGCATAAACAATGCCCTTGCCCAGCTTTTTTTCGCAAACCTCAGCCAATGTTTCAACCACCTCGGGAAGGGTATCCGGACCAGGCACGATTTCCAGAAGCTTCATGTAGCGCGGGGGATTAAAAAAATGGGTGATGGCAAAATATTTCTGGAAGTTTTCAGAACGGCCTTCGCACATCTCTTTCGCCGGTATTCCGGAGGTATTGGAGGAAATAATGGTTCCGGGTGTTAATACGGTTTCAACCTTTTCAAAAACCTTCTGTTTGATGTCCAGCCGTTCGACCACCACTTCAATGATCCAGTCCACGTCCTTTAACAGGGCGAGGTCATCTTCCAAGTTACCGATGGTGATCAGTTTCGCATTTTCCGGAATGTAAAAGGAGGCGGGTTTAGACTTCAGCGCAATGTTCAGGCCGTTGTTGCCGAATTTGTTCCTGAAACCTTTGCCATCCGGTGTAAGTCCCTTTTTCTTGTCGTCGTCCGTGAATTCAGGGGGAACAATGTCGAGCAAAACGGTTTCGATGCCCACATTGGCTAACTGGGCGGCGATGGTGGCCCCCATTACCCCTGCACCAATGACGCCGGCCCTATTCATTCTTTTGTCCATAGACACCTCCTTAACGTGTTCGTATATTAAAGTCGCGCTTCAAACGGGTTCCCCGTAAAAAGCCGCTTCGAGAAAACATGAATGAACTGTCATTCATTTTTGGAAGCTAATATGGTTTAGGGGTGAAGTCAAGCTTTTTTTGAAAGTTGTCTTTTTCCGATTTGCCATGGTATCTTACACGCCAGATAAATGATATCCATGAAGCGTCTATCAGAATCACTGAGAAAGGGGACTTCTATTGCCAATTTCGCCAGAAAGTCAGGGGCCAAAGGTATATGGTGTCCAGGAACTCACCGAAGAAATAAGAGACCTCCTTGAGGGAAACCTTGATTTTGTGTGGGTTGAAGGGGAGATATCCAATTTCAGCGCACCGAGATCCGGCCGTTACTATATGGTGCTCAAAGACGAAAACGCTCAGATCCGGGCGGTCATGTTTCGAGTTCAGGCACGATATTTGAAATTCCTCCCGGAGAACGGCACCAAAGTCATTGCTCAGGGAAGGGTGGGTGTTTATCCCCCCAGGGGAGAATACCAGCTGATCCTGGACTATCTGGAGCCCATCGGCGTGGGTGCTCTGGCCCTGGCCTTTGATCAGGTCAAAAGCAAACTGGCAAAACAGGGTGTTTTTGATCAGGAGGTTAAAAAACCCCTGCCCTTCCTGCCCAAGCGGATCGCCTTGATCACATCGCCCACAGGTGCCGCGGTACGGGATTTTTTAAACGTCATTCAGCGCCGGTTCGCCAATCTGGAAATCAGCATCCTCCCCGTTCGGGTTCAAGGGGAGCAGGCCTGTGGGGATATGATCAAAGCCCTTGAGGCGGCTGACCGCGACCTCAATGTGGATGTGATTGTTTTGACCCGGGGCGGCGGCTCCCTGGAGGATTTGTGGGCCTTTAATGAGGAAGCGCTGGCCCTCGCCATCAGGCGTTCCCGCATACCGGTGGTGTCGGCCGTGGGGCATGAGATCGATGTGACCATCTGTGATCTGGCATCCGATTTCAGGGCCCCGACCCCTTCCGCGGCCGCCGAACTGATGGTATCGGAAAAAGAAGCCCTTTCAAAACAGCTCAATGATTTACAATCTCGATTGCTCACAATCATGGGGTTTCGTCAAAGCCATCAAAGGGAGGTTGTGGAAAAATTAAAAAACCGCCTTCGGGACCCGAGAAAACGACTTGCTGATGCCTGGATTCACCTGGATGAATTACAGCAGAGAATGACCCGGCTGATGCGGCTGGTACTTCACAACCACCGCATGGTTCTGGGTACAAAAAAAAATACTTTGCAGATTCATTCACCCCAGAGCATGATAATTTCCCGAAGACAAAATCTCGAGTTTCAAATGACTTCCCTTATTCGGGCCATGGAGGTCAGGCTCCGGGGGGCTAAAATGCGTCTCATCCTGCTTAAAAAGGGATTGCGGGATCTGAACCCCATGGCGATTTTGAACAGGGGATACAGCATTGCGCTTCACCTGCCGGAGAAACGGGTTTTAAGGGAAGCTTCGGGTGTGCATCAGGGTGATCAGGTCATGGTTTTGCTGGGGGAGGGACGGTTGACGTGCCGGGTGGAAAGGGCGGAACCTGATTCAGGACTTTCCACTCCGGAAAAAGCCTGAATGTTCGGCCCCTTTCGTTTTTTTAAAGAAGGGTTGTTATGGTTCCGTATCATGATGGGGTGATGTGATATTGAACTTTCCCCCGGATGCATTGTTTATGTAGTCCACCGTAATCGGCCGAAAACAAAACAAGAGCTCCATGTCGATTACATAGAAAACCCCTTCCACTTCAAATGTTTCGTCATTTCGGCGGGCAGAATCGAACAGCATCCCCAGATGAGGGCCGATACATCCTCCGGCCATGGTAACGCGGATGGGTGAAGGCTCTTTTCCCGATCAACAATCTCCCGGATCATTTTTCTGGCAGGTTCTGTAATTTCAGAACTTCTGATCTTTATTAGAGAATTTCCACGGCTGCCGTGATCGGTTACCAACAAGGAGTATCTCGACATTATCCTTGATGGTTGCGATACATTGGAACAACGTTTTGCGCGGGGTGACAGCAAATTGGTTTTGCGGGAGTTGGAAAAAACAAGAAGGAAACCGGCAGGCTCCCGCAGATTTTGAAAAAGATGATCCGAGAACCGGCGTTCCCTCAAAAAGTGGGAGTACTCTTTGGCTGTTAAGCAAAATCAAGGCCAACCGTTATTTTCGGCCATAGGGAATTCTAATTGTCGCTGAAGGGGAATTTAAATTGTCGTTGATCATTGCAGCTAAACTGGAACACCACCTGAAAAGAAGGCGGCGGTGAAAAGCGGTGCTGCGAAGGGAATATGGGTGGAAGTCTCTTGTCCTGAAGGTTCGTGCTCCAAAGAGAAGGACCGGATTACCATTCCTGCAAAAGGTTTCGCCACGGAAGAAAAGAACGGGGTGTGGTTGAATCTGTTCTGTCCTGAAAATCAGTGTGTGGTAGAAGATCCGTCAGATTTGTCCTGAAGCTAAGCGAAACGCTTCCCGATCGCTCGTGGCCCGCGTACCGTGAGACTTTCCCAGTAACGGTGCGAACGGCCATAAGACGATAAGAGGAATCAGCGTAACGCCTGGAGGTTCCATACGTTTTTCAGGATGAGAGGGCGCAGTCCGCGGCCCAAGAGTGCCGCCTTATCGTCTACCGAAAAATGTTGTCATATTCATCATATGAACGAAACCGCTACGCGGTAGCTCTGGAACCGCTCCATCCAATGGACTTGCCACTTAGGTCTTGTTTTTTCCTTTGATGTTTTTTCAAATTTGTGGGATACATACCGCTATACTTGAAATGGAGGATTTGTATACTTTACCCAATCGCATCTTTCATGCCAAAGCTGCGGCTTCGTTCATCTTGTTTTATCAATAATCCCGCTCCTGTCTAACACAATCACATTTTTCAAGAATGCCAGTGCTTGATTCCAGAGATCCAGCTATTTTTTGGGTGGGACTATGGATAAAACGCTAATACAGTATTACAACAATGATAAAATCGAGAGATGGAATCAATCCAAACGTTCGTTCAAGCCTTCCAATTTTATGATATCACAGCTTTTTCGCTCTTTACGATATCTTGGGTTTTGGTATATGAAATGAGTCAAGGTGGGGCCGGAATATTCTTAAATCCAAGGAAAACACTGTTTCCAAGGATGTAAAAGCTAATCACAAGGTTGTGAGGATACCAATGTTTTGAGTTTCAGGATGGAAACCCAATATGTTTGAGAGCGCATTCAGGCAATCAATTAACGATTAGCCAATCTCCTCGCACAGGAGAATCACAAGGATTCCAACCCATCAAATTCATTGATCGTTGTCAAGAGCATATTAATGGGACCTACCGCATAGTGGGAGGTACACCAATCCATCTTCATCTTAAATTATAGGATGCCATTGTGAGGAATTGGATTTCACTCTTACCCGATCTTGTTAACGGTTGTCTTCAAGGTTTTGTGTAAACGATCTTCATATGTACCGTTACGCACCATAACTATTTCAAATTGCCTACGGAAAATGAGGTGTTAAGATGTTGCTTTCATGCCTATCCGGATGTTGCACACACCGCCATCAGTCCCAGAGTTCATGTT
>CAYSFQ010000010.1:0-32379 GCA_964430575.1 uncultured Desulfobacteraceae bacterium | reverse complement strand
CGATATTTTCTCCCCCTTCAGGCGTCGCCACGGAATCGTAATTGGCAATGGCCTCACCGCCGGCATCCACGATCTCTTTGACCACATTGTCCGCAGCGGAAGCGGATTTTCCCGTGCCGTCCTGGGCGCCGCCCAGGTCATTCACCAGCACCTTTGCCCCCCTGCGGGCCAGCTCCAGGGCATAGGCACGGCCGAGGCCGGCACCGGCGCCTGTCACCACGGCCACACGGCCGTCAAAATGGATGTCGCCGAGTCTTTCCCGCCTGGCCTTTTCTTCCCGGCCCATCCATTCCACCACACCCCGATCCAGGATCACTTCACCGGTTTCCGCGTTCACGGTCCGAAAAAAGGCCTTCCCGTCACCCTCTTTCCAGATCAGCGTCCGGATGGGGACACCCGGATAAAGGGGCCTGGAAAAACGCACCCGGAACCGGGTCATCCGTTCCGGTTCTCCGGGCATGAGGTGTTTGATCACCGCCCGGCACGCATAACCGTGCGTGCAGAGGCCATGCATGATGGGCTTTTCGAAACCGCTGGCTTTTGCCATATCCGGGTTTACATGAAGGGCGAAAATATCTCCGGACATTCTATAAAGGAGCGGCTGATCGCTGCCCGGCATATCCTCTTCCACATAATCGGGGTCCCTCCCGGGAATGACCCCGCCCTCCGTTGGCCCCGTCTCTCCTCCGAAGCCGCCGTCTTTGCGGCAGAAAAGAGAGAAGACATTGGTGAAGAGCTTTTGGCCGTTTGAATGAAACGTATCGGCCTCGGCAATGACCAGCGCCCCCTTGTCCGCGCCCTTGTCGTAGAACCGGGTGATTTCCCCCTCTGTGGTCAGGGTACCGCCGTCCGGCGGAATGGGGTTATGGAAAATGATGTCCTGCTCCCCATGGAGGATCCCCGAAAGGTTCACGTTGGCCTTGATGGCCGTTTCCGCCAGGAACTCGAAAATGCTGGCAATGGAAAAGCTGGGGATTGCCTTCAAATTGTCCTCCCACACATAGTCGAGTTCATCAAAACCGGCGCCCACGCCGAGGGCGTACAAAACCACGTCCTTCCACGTGTATTCCTTGATCAGGGGACCGATTTTTTCGCCAACCGCGCTCATGTTGAGAGCCATAAACGACCTCCTTGGATTCCTACGCATTCACGCTGAGAGTTTCTCTCTCACATTTGTAATAGCTTCAAATTCCGGATTTTTTCTGAACCGCAGAATATCAAACACGGAAATAAACAGTTAATGAGAATGGACAGCCTGATCCAGTGTGTCAGCTACCCATTTGTTAAGGCTTTTTCCGGCGTGAGCCGCAGCAGCGGCTATTTCGGCATGTATGCCAGGGGAAACGCGCAAAGTCAGCTTGCCGGAATAAGGCTTAGCAGGGGTGCGTCCCTCTTTTTTACAGTCGGCAAGATAATGGTCAATGGCATTGTGGAAATCCTCGGTAAGATGTGCGACAGTTTCACCTTCAAAGGTAATACTGTCTTTTATTCCAATCACTTTGCCCCAAAAGATACTATCCCGTTCGTCAAAATTGATTTTAGCAAAATACCCCCTATATGTGAGACTGTTCATGGCGTCACCTCCAAATCTGTTAACCATTCACGAATATTTTCAACTATATATTTCTTCGCTTCTTTCCCCGGATGCGGCCTGTGGGTGTATTCTCTTGTGCCGGAAAGTTCCAAGACCACCCGCGAACCATCACCTTCTCGAACTTCACCGCCAAGCGCCTTGACCAAAGACTCAATGTCGCTGAATTTAATATTTGCCTTGGTAGGTTTGGCAAAGATGGCCGCTAATGTCTTCCGGTGTTTTGTTTGCATAATTAGTATGGTATCGTTTTATGCCACCACAGTCAAGGACATTTAAAGTAATAGGGAAAAGACCACTTTTTTTGTTGAGGTTCGAAACATCTCACAAAAAAAATGGTCTGTCCCCTATTACTAATATCAATTTATGATTATCAAGGGTCTCTTGTATACCCATCATATATCTATTTCAAATAACGTACTTCAGCCAATTTTCTGGGAGGTATTTTTTTGAATTCATATTTCGGATAGCCCATGGTGATGCTGGCATAGACCTCACGTTCATCAGAAAGGCCAAGTAGCTCTCTTATCTCGGGAACCCTGTTGCAGGCCGGTGGAACTAGATCGTTGAAACACGCCCCAACCTTTAAAACCTGTGCCATCATGATGGCGTGAAAAGCGGCGAGCAGACAATTCTCCCCGCCCACAGGTTCGTAGACGGGACTGTGAAAAAGCATCAATGCTGGGCAATCCCTCAGAATTTCATTGCTTTTTCCTTCCCTGTGCCAACGAATATACCAGCGCATTCCCGGCATGACAAAATCCGTCAATGTCCTGAAATTCTTTTTACCGGCTTTGCGCCTGACAAAGAACCGGGCAACCGGATTCTTGAGGTTCTTTTCCAGTTTTTCGTACATCTCGTAGACGTGGCCGGAAAGGGTAGCGAGTGTTTCCGGGTTATCGATGACAATGACCCCCGTGGTGCTTCGGCCTGAGCCTGTGGGCGAACTGTGAGCAGCATCGATCATCCGATTAATGATTTCGCGTGGAACCGGCTTACCCTTGTATCTGCGAGCGGAACGACGCTGTTTCATAAGCGAAAGAAGTTGATTGTCATCAATATCAAGCTCTTTGAAAGGGGCGAATTCCTCTTCTTTCAAACCCTCCACTTCTATTGCGTCGTTCGGGCAGAGGGCGACACAATGGCCGCATTTCATGCAGAGTCTAAGACGTTCCTCAGAAATTATTGTTATCTTTTCACCATCTTGAGAGATTGTCTCTGGGATATGACGGGGGCAGACATGACCGAAAATACCGCAGGCCCTGCAAGGCTCTTTATCTATCCTGACCATCATTTCTCCTCCGTTCAATTCCTAGGAATAATAGGGGACAGACCACGTTTTTCGTTGAGGTTCGAAACATCTCACAAAAAAATGGTCTGTAAAAAAAACGTGGTCTGTCCCCTATTACTCATTGGAAATGGCCTCGAAGATTTTCAGCTTCAGCGGTTCCGAGTCCATTTCTTCGTTCAGAAAGGCTTCCATGATCTCTCCCAACAATTCTTTGCCGATATTTCCGGCGGCAACGTGATAGCTGATATTTTCCATCTCACGCAAAAAACGCCCTGCACAAAAAAGATATCCGTTAAAAAGCAGCATCTGGGCGCACAGGACGATGGCAATACGTTTGTTGCCGTCCTGAAAGCAATGGAATTTACAGGCGCAGAAAAAAAGGTGGGTCAGCTTGTCGGCAAAGGTCGGGTAGTAATCGTCATTCTGGATGTGTTCCAAAACGCTTTCGAGTTTACCCAACTCCAGATAACCCATGGCGCCGCCACCGCTCAGCTCAACCGTTTTGCGATGTACTTCCATGGCTTGATCAAGAGTGAGGTAAAGAATCGGCACGGTTACTCTCGCTCCTTCAGGCGTTTCATGACATCCTGAGCATCTTCCAGTCGCTCGGCCAGTTCCTTGCTCTTTTCCCCTAAGAAACGTTCAAACTCATCCCGTTTAAGTGGTGTGACATATTCTTGAAGCTGACGATGCAGAGCATCGCGAAAGGCTAAGTCCCTGCTGGCCATTTTGTTGCGGGCTTTCTCGATCAGCGGCTTCCAGTGCGGCAGTTTTTCGAAATTCTTGAAAATCGCATCCACTTCCCACGAATTTAACTTTCGCCCCTTGGCTTCCTTCGCCTCCCGGAGCGTGGCGCCGATGCCGCATTCATACGAAGCGACCAGGTCGAGGACTTCGGCGTAAAACGTGTTCCGTACTTTGTCCTTCTCATGCAACCGCAGAACTTTGCGGTACTCGTTCGCCTTTTCCCGAAAGATGCTCACATAGATTTTGTCGGTGTAGAGCGGGTATTTGAAGTTGCCCATATCCACGCAGTCGCGCAGAGCGTCGGTGAACTGTTTGCGGTAATTTTCTTCGGTAAACCAGGAATGAAGAAAATCCTCGTCCCGTTGATTGATATATTTGGTGCCGCCGCCGGTGCGTTGGTTGATGGTGTCGATGACGATATCGAGAATCGCTTGGCGCAGCAGCCGTGCCCGTTCGCTTTCCACCATCAGCATGGCCAGATTCAAAAAGGCGCGAAAGTCGAAAATGCCTAATTGCGGGCTTTTTGCGATGTTCCCGAAGTATATTTCGGGAACATCCATTTCTTGCAGAACTGATTTGAATGATTTCAGTCGCTTACCTTTAATAACCTCGTAACCGTTGCGGACCAGCTCCTCCTCGTATTGGGACAGATAGTTTTCCACGGTGCGCAGGGTTATCTCAAAAAAATCAGCAACTTGTTCCTTTGTTACCACTGTCTTCCCTTCAAACGGGATGCCGGTGATATGGGTCGCCTTCTCGATCTCCTGCAAGGCGTAAGGGTTGTTGAGGATATTCTGACGGTGGATGGATGAATTGGTAAGATCTTTGCTCATGGCGTTTCCCCCCAAACACGGGATAAGGTGGCCTGGATCTTTTTCAAGAAGCGGGCGATCAACTCGCGGTTGGCGGCAACCAGGGCTTGCTCGGCTTCGATTTCGGCGACAATGGTTTGTTGGAGAAGGGGGCAAGTCTGCTGTTGACTGTTAGGTGACATCTTCCTCTATCTTTTTGAGGCCGCCTTTAAGATCATGTTTGTCAGATATTTTTTTCATCATTTCAATAACCTACTCATGTCGTTTCAAAGCAAAACAGTCAACAGCAGACTTGACCCCTCAGAATATCCCTCAGATAGGTTATGCAAATTTAGTCATATGATTCCGATTAAGTAGAAGCAAATATTATAAACGACAAACATCAGGAATTTAGGGAGTGTATACACCAGAAATAATTTTAGCGTAAAATAAGTTCATTCGATTTAGAAAATCTTGAACCCGCTTTGGGTTTTGCTCAGATTTTGCAAACATCGCACCAGAGAACATTTTTTTTAGTGTTGTCTTTTTTGTTCCATCTAAGTTGTACTTTTCGATATAGTTTTGAAAAGCCTTGAGGAATGAAGGATGTGAAGAAACATCCATGTCTGAAAACATTTGTTTGGCTCGAACAGTTGCATCTAAAACATCTAACTTAAACTGAACATAATCATCGAGAAGGTATCTTTCGTGCTCTTGCCAGGACATTTCAATCAATTCAATTTCATCATGGTCAGTCACCAACGAAGAAAGTGCAACAAAGCAAACGCAATAATCGAACTGCTCTTGAGACATAAATTTTCTCATGCTAATACTCCGGATTCTTTTATCGCCAATTTGCGTTGGCAGCTGGTTAATCCTCACCCACCCAGTGGGGCAGTGCTTTATCATAAAATGAGGCCCATTGTTTAGCGTATAGGTCACGCTCATGTATTGCTTTTACAACTTCTGCTTGCGCCTCTTCTGGAGTGAGCACTATAGCACCGATGGAAGCGAGCGCTGAACTGTTACCCAATATACCGCCAGGTTGTTTCTTTGAGCCGCCATCGTTCGTAATAAGCTTCATGGAGTATTTTAATGAATTGAAAACAATATCAACATCATTCACTTCATTTTGTGAGTTGGCGCCGTTCGGAAATAGAACATTTTCGATGGTCTTATAACTGTGACGTTCTTGCTCAGTTGTAATAGCAGTTTCTGTAAAAACAAAACTATATGCTTTTCTTTTCCTCTGCGCATTGTTTCCGTATGTCATTTCATTTTGAGCTGTGAAAGATGTTAGCAATTCAATAATTTTGAGTTCAGCCCACATTTCAATCTGATTCATAGCAGGGATGGCTTGCCGAGCGTTCACACAATTTGTGTCCACGGAAAACCGGATTTTCAATAGTCTTCGTTGTGGCCCATCATTGCTCATTGTGTATCCCTAACAATTAATTATACAGTTTTCCGGATAAGTCCCATCCGTAAGCTTTTTCTGACAAGAAATGGATGAAAAAGTACGGTTTTCTAACTGGATAATATGAAAAGTGAGGGGATATCCGGAAAGTTGGATAAATTCAATTTTGAAAATCCCCTCACAAGTCTTTCTGCAAATGCTCTTTTTTTCTCTTTTTGGGCTGACGGTGAAAAGGAACAGTTCTCATGGCAATAGTGATGAAATCAGCCTAAAATCATGTCATTATTTTCTCTACGTCTTTGAAAATTTCAAGTCAAGAAAAAACTTATGGAATCAGGGGAAGGGAAGGTCTGTGATTCCAGAAGCATGAGATTGACTTTGCTTGACACACAAGGCCGAATCACCTAGGATTTTTCAAAAAAAATAAATACCTTCAAGCGGTAAGGAAGAACAATGAAAAGGGTTGTTTTTCAACTGGTCATTTTGATGGTGGCGGCCTCTTTGTGTATCGGAGCATTTTTCTTTGTGCAGCGGACTCTTCAAATACCCTTTAGATCCGCCAACGACACCCTCCATAAAAAGGGAACCGCCCTGACCCTGGATTTTCTGATTCCGGCAGGGACCCATATCGATGAAAACATCACCATTGGTCAGGTGATAAAAATTCGAATGACCCAAAAAAGAAGCCCTTATGAGGCAGCTGTCCGTGCATTGTCCGATTTGATTCCCCCCCGATATGTATGGCTGGGAAACGTCCTCCTTTTTTTCTTCTGGTCTTTCTGTGTCCTGACCCTTTTGAGGATTTTCACATTCATGAGATATGGCCGGGCACTTCGGACGAGCTTGCTGCTGGGCGGGGTCATCTACTATTTCATGCCTGATTTTTCGCCGTATAGCCTGGATGATATCCTTTTTGTGGTCTGTCCTTTACTGGTGATCTTTCTGACTTATCGGGTTCGCAGGAAAAAAAACGTGGCTAAGGATTGATCGTCGTTTTTCAATAATGTATCCAATTACCGTATTCCTTATGAGGAGGGGTTAATGAACTATACACGACTGTTTGAACCGGAGAGCATGGTTGTGGTCGGGGTATCGCTTCATAACGACCGGCATCCTGCCAACATTGTATATCGGAAGAACCGCCTGCGCTATCCCGTCAGGGTTTTCGCCGTCAATCCCAACGGGGGTCTGATTCAAGGAGAAATGGTCTATAAACGGGTGGCGGATATCCCCGAAAAAGTAGATCTGGCGGTCATTGCCGTTCGGGCCGACCTGGTGCCCGATACCCTGGCGCAATGTATTTCAGCCGGTATTGGCGGCGCCGTGGTGATCTCCGGAGGATTCGCGGAAGTGGGGCAGACAGAACTGGAGGATCGCCTCGTAAAAATAGCCCGGGAGGCGGATTTTCCCTTTGTGGGACCGAACTGCCTGGGCATTTTCTCTCCGGGACGTGTGGATACTTTTTTTCTGCCGCCCGAACGGACCGTACAACCGGAGTCCGGTAATGTGGCGCTGATCAGTCAGAGCGGCGGTGTACTGGTCGACCAGATGGTTAATTTTGCAGGCGGAGGGGTGGGACTTTCTGTGGGGGTCAGCATAGGCAACAAGGCTTTGGTGGATGAGGTGGCGTTGCTTGAATATCTGAGTGAGGATCCCAATACGGATGCCATTGCCTTTTATCTGGAGGGTTTCAAGAAAAATGGGGGACGGGCATTCGTGGAGGCCGCCTGTCATTGCCAAAAACCGATTGTGGTGCTGAAATCCGGCAAAAGTCCGGAAGGGGGACGTGCCGTTTCGAGCCATACGGCTTCCCTTGCCGGCGATTACAAGGTGTTTTCGCAGGTGATGGCGCAATTCGGGGTCATTGAGGCGCGCACCCAGTTTGAGCTGGTTTCCTTCTGTGAAGTACTCAGTTGTTACCAGGATACCATCAATGGAAACATCGGTATCATCACCGGTAGTGGAGGCCATGGTGCATTGACCGTTGATTTTTGTGCTGCCCACGGGCTAAAGGTTCCTTTGCTGAGCCAGGAATTGCAATCAGAACTGAGCAGTAGGCTTTCGCCCAGCGTTCAACCCATTGCGGCAACGGGCAATCCGGTGGATCTCACCGGAAGCGCTGTTGATGATGATTTTATTGCGGCGGCCGATTGTCTCAGCAAAAGCCCTGAGGTGGATTGTCTGGTGCTCCTGGTTTTGCCCTATTCGCCCGGTACCACTTCGGACCTGGGTGCCAGATTGAGTGAAGTCTGCCACAGAGAAGGGAAACCCATGGTGGCTTATGTTCCGAACCTGGAAAGATACCGTATGCTCATCGAAGGATTTGAATTGAACCACATTCCGGTGTCTCCGGCCATCGAGGGTGCGGTTCTGATGGCCGGGGCCATGAGGAGGGAATCATGTTAAACTCTGAGATCCTTGAGATACTGTCAAAATCCAAATCCTGGGGTTGGGTCCTGGAACCGGATGCCAAGCGGATATTATCCCTCGTGGGGATAAGTGTGCCCCCTTTTATATTGGCCCGGAACCTTGAAGAGGCCCTTCAGTTTGCGGAAGAAAACGGATATCCGGTGGTGGCTAAAGTGGTGTCCCCCAAGGTGGTTCACAAAACAGAGGTAAAAGGCGTTGCCTTGGGCATAGATAACAAAATAGCCCTGGCGGAAGCGTTTCATCGTTACAGTTCGTTTGACGGTGCCAAAGGGGTTTTGGTTGAGAAACCCATCAAAGGGCTCGAGATGATTATCGGTGCCAAGATTGATTTTCAGTTTGGTCCGGTGATCCTCATGGGGATGGGAGGCACCGGGGTGGAAATATACCAGGATGCCTCCCTGAGGATGGCCCCCATTACGCCCGAAGATGCGGTATCCATGCTCAAAGGCCTTAAAGCGCATCGTCTTTTGGACGGTTACAGGGGGGCGGAACCCATCAACCGGGATGCGCTGACCCGTATGCTCATGGCATTTTCCGATTTGATTATGGCCGTTGACGAAAAGATCACGTCCATTGATCTGAATCCGGTTTTCTGCTCGGCACAAATCTGTGTGGTGGGTGATGCGCGGATCATGCTGCCGTCATAGAAAAATCAATTCAGACATCCATTTCAATGACCTCTTTAACCGTCTTCAACAAAATCGTTTTATCAAAGGGTTTGCTCAAGGTGCGCAAAGCCCCGACCCCCTTGGCCATTTTGAGGTAGGAATCCGGGCCGATTCGGCCGCCGCCGGAAATGGCAATAATCTTGACACCCGGGAATTTCCGGCGAAGATCACGGATGGTTTCGATCCCCTCTTTCCCCGGCATGATGAGGTCTGTGATGACCAGATCGGTGGGGGTTTCTATGAATTGTTTGATCCCTTCGTCCCCGTCGGGGGCTTCCAGTACCCGGTATCCTTCGTGCTCCAGGATGGCCCGGAGTAACTCGCGAATGGTTTCATCATCGTCGATGACCAGGATGCTTTGTTGGTCAGGTGTTTGTTTTGTATGATCAGGCATGCCTTTTTCTTCCGCCATATGACACTGTGGATACTACTGTCTGAAAAAATCACTGATGTCAATCAAAAAAACCGAGTATGGGTAAGAAATTATGGATCGGTTTTAAAAGAGAACAGATCGGTGAAACGAGTCTCCTTATTGGGGCCCTTCGACCATGGGAACGAAACGGACCGGTAGGATCGAACGGGAAACAAGGCGATCTCCTTTTTTTACAGCCAATACCAGGTGCTGGATTCCCCCGGATTCACCGACCGGAATAATCATGCGCCCCCCTTCCTTCAACTGTTGAACCAGGGGTTGCGGGATTTTTTCAGGGGCACATGTCACAATGATGGCGTCAAAGGGCGCTTTTTCAGGCCAACCCTTATGGCCGTCACCGATTTTAAGGTGAACATTCTTGTAACCCAGCCGCCTTAGAATTTCTTTTGCCCTTTCTCCAAGAGACCCTATGATTTCGATGGAATAGACTTCGCATCCCAGTTCCGCTAAAACAGCCGCCTGATATCCTGATCCCGTACCGATTTCAAGTATCCGATCTTTCGGTTTTACATGCAATGCGGCTGTCATGAAGGCCACAATATAGGGCTGAGAGATGGTCTGACCTTTACCGATGGGCAGCGGATAGTCCCCGTAAGCATTTTTTTGGTATTTTATGGGGACGAAAAGATGTCTGGGCACAATTTTCATGGCTTTGAGCACGTCCGGATCGTTAACGCCCCGCGCTTCGATCTGCCGGGAAACCATCTCCTCTCGGAATGCTGCAAAACCATCATCTTTATCACTTGCCCGGACTCGATCCGCTGCGGGAATGACAAAGAGTAGAAAAAATAGGGTCAACCCGTGAATATAAATGGTGTGAAGATGCGCTATACCTTTGGCCATAATGAAACCCTTTTCATGAAAACCTTAAATATATCAATAAGATTTTCTTTGACAGGCATTGAATAATAGCATAATCTGAACGCAAAAACAATTTTGCTTTCATCCGTATTTCAGCGAAAATTTTCGTTGGCAATAATAACCATCATAATACCATATTGCATAATGCTAGGAGGGCGTTGTGAAACGATCAGGAATTCTTGCAGTGGCTGTACTTCTGATTTTGGGGTGGGTCGGTGCGGCTCAGGCCCTGAATCTGTCCATTGCCTTTGTGGTGGATTCGTCGGGCAGTATGAAGGGCGAAAAACTTGTAGCGGCCAAGAAAGCGGTCCGGGCCGGTGTTCAGGCTTTGTCAAGTTCCGGTACATTGAAGGACCAGGGTATTGAAATCTGTTTGTTTAACTTTGGCGGGTGCGGTAAGTGCGAACGGCGGGTTGGTTTGACCCAGGATGCTCAGAAGATTCTGGGCGGGCTCAATTTCGGGGCCAGCGGAAGCACGCCCTTGGCATATGCCATCAAAAAGGCCGGAGAATATCTTCAACTTAACGGCACCGGTTTCAAGGGCAAACTGATCGTATTGAGCGATGGCGGTGAAAGCTGTCAGGGCAACCCCATTGAGGCGGCCCAGAATATCAGCCGTCAGGAACAGGGCGTTCAGATGTTCCCGTCCAACTGGCATTTTTCCAACCTGCCCAACGAAAAAAACCGGAAGGTGGTGCTCAAAAAGATTGTGGTCTACCTGCGGAAACGAGCCGACGATCTTCAACGGGTCAACCCTGCCGATCCCAACATTGCCCTGTTCCGGAAATATGCCGATGAGGCCTGGAAAGCGCCCCTGTATTACCAGAAAAAGAGTATGCTCAGTTCTTCGGCTGTGGCTTCGTGCTCCGCCTTGGGCAACATGACCCTTTACGAACAATTCTTCAGCATGGGGGCTTTTAATAAAACCGACTTTACCCGGACCGATGCTGATCTGGGTGAAGCGGCCAGCACGCTGATCCACGAGCTTCACCACAAATTGGGTTTTGGGGAATGGGCAGCCTTTGTTCTGCAGGTCAAGACCTTTGATGGTCTCAAGGTCAGTGGAGGGAGCTTTCAGAGGGTGAATGCTCTGGGGCAACTGCGAAAAATGGGCGCGGTTCAAAAGCCGGACGGGACCTGGACGTACCCGGGATGGTTTGACTCGCGTTACTACTGGGTGTTTAATTAAAGGGGGATATGATGATGAACGGAACCAAGTCATTGACAGGGCTGATGGTAGTTGTTTCCCTCCTGGCCAGTCTCTCCCTGATGTCCAATCCGGCTGTTGCGAACCAGGACGTTGAAGCGATCAGAACAGAGATCGGTCGATTCGTCAGGGGAATGGAACAAAAAGATATGAACCTGGTGCTGAGCATCTTCAAGCCGGGCGTATCCTGGGCCGGCCATGATCTCGTTAATCGGATTAAGGCCGAGACCGGCGAGACCTTCTCTCTGTGGAATGACATCAGAATGAGAATTGATAACATGAGATCGCGTAGCAGGCAGGGGTATATGGTCACAGAGACCACATTCAACATTAAGGCCCGGGTCGCAGCTGACGGCTCGGCGGTGGAACGGAACCTGATCATCCGTTGGCTGTGGGAAAAGACCCGCCATGGGTGGCGGGTTGTCGGGGACAACAGTCTGCCGGGCCCGGAGATTCCACAGACCCGGCCCCCCTTGACCGGCGGAGGGGGTGGGGGTATGTCCACTTCCATTGAAGTGATCGGATTCGGCATCAAGCCTGGTTCCAAGGAAGAGAAGCAGCTGCAGGGGGTGGCTTCGGCAGGCGGCGGCAGGTATGTGCCGGCAAAAAACGCCGATGAACTGATCGACGTTCTAAGCCGGACCGTTGAGCGAACTGTCCGGGAGAGCACCCCGTCCAAAGCTCCGCCTCCATCTCCACCCCCACCGCCGCCTAGGCCTACGGGTGGATCAGGCTCCTGGGAGAGCCTGCAGGGCTCGGGAGCCAAGGGTCAGCCCAAATCGCTTAAAAAGGCCCCTTCATCTTCTGAGGGCTTTCAGTCCCTTAATGAAGGCAACAACAATTGGCAGCCACTGAACGACAGCCAGAAGCAATCGGACTATTTGAAAAGGGACAGACCACGACAAAATGAAAGTAGTTATTGAGCTCGCCTAACGAAGTCCTAACGGCTCATATCAGCTCAATGGCCTTTTCAGGGCACATCTCCTGACAGCAGAAGCAGGTGATGCAGAGTTCTGGATCCACCTCGGGGAGTTCATCTGTCATAGAGAGGGCGGATACGGGACACTGGTCAATGCATGTGCCGCAGGCTGTACATTTTTCAGGGTCTACTTCAGGTTGAAGAAGGGTCCGTTTGTGAAGAAAGTCCTGAATGGCTTCATTATGGTGAATGGCTTCGCCGCCCAGGGGCGGCAGCTTGAAATCATCAATGGGGTTCAATTCACCAATGAGTTCATTCATGTCCGGATCGTAATCCCCCAGTCCCATTTCCTTTGCTTTTTGAAGGAATCGAAGAAGACCGGGATTACATCCCATCAGGGTGGCAATGACGCCATCCAGGGCAACAGCATCGTCAGACGCCAGGATCAGGCCGATGTCTCTCAGATCAGGAGAGGCCGGGCCGTTCCCCTCCATTCCCACCACGGCATCCACCAGAAAAAGGTCGGGAACACGAAGTCTGAATATGTCCACCAGCATTTCGTGAAACCTTTCGGGGCTGCCCGCAATTTTGTGCAGATTGGCCTTCTGAGCGCCGGGCAGAAAACCATAGCTGTTCTTGATGGCCCCGGTGATGACGGTGAGGCCGTGGGTCTTGAATTTGGGGAGGCTGATTATTATATCCGCATCCAGAACCGCTCGTGAGACGCTCACTGTGGGAACGAAATCCAGATTAAAATCCAGTTTCACCGAATCGTTGCCAATGTTTTTATAATAACCCATGGCCGCTTCCATCAGTCCGGTTTTTTTGAAACTCTCCTCATTCGCGCCATAGCTCATCATTCCGGTATTGTCCCCCACGATCAACGACGCAGGCGCCATGGATTCGACCTTTTCCACCACGGCACGGAGCACTGAAGGGTGCGTGACGATCCCTTCTTCCGCATCTGTGGCTCGAAGTACATTGGGCTTTATCAAAACGGTTTTTCCCCGTAAATCAAGGGGAAAGGTTTCAAAGGCGAGGTCTACCGCTTCACGCAGATTTTCGTAGGTTGCAGGATGAATCATCACGTTTGACATGGTTTCCACCTCATTTTTTTGTTCATTTGGGGAATTGATGGCGCAGGGTTTCAGGGGTTGCGCGAAAACGGCCCCCATGGACAGCTCAGATGTAAAGACTGATTCTTCAAGGAGGCGGGGGAAATGTCAATAAATATTTGTATCGCCTCTCCTCCAATTTTTTTGTAAACTCTCAAGATCCTGATTGATCCTCTTTTATGTATTGGGTATCATACTTCACAGGCTTCTTCTGGGTGAACGAAATTTTATTAAGGAGAAAACCATGAACCTCGATATTTTTGATGAAATGGATGCTTCCGAACTTAAAGAGTATATCGAATTTCTTCTGTGGCACTACCGGGTGATGGATGCGTTCTGGTTCATCAATGTGGCCGAGCGCTTTGATCAGCCAACAGCCGAACGGCTCAATGAAAAAGTCTGGGGACGGGTTGCGGGGATGGCGGCCAAGGATCTGTTGCCGCGATTTGCCATTGAGGAAAAGGGCCTCAGGGGATTTGTCAAAGCCTTGAAGCTTTTTCCCTGGTGCATCCTGGTGGGTTACCACATCGAAGAAACTGAAGAGGAGGTGATTATTTCTGTGCCGTCCTGCCCGACCCAGGAGGCCAGGCTCAAACGGGGCCTGGATGAATTTGTCTGCAAGGAGATGCATCGTGGAGAATTTGAAGGGTTTGCCCGGGCGGTAGACGAGCGCATTCAGGTTGAATGCCTCTTTGCGCCGCCCGACCCGCATCCCCGGGATATGTTCTGCCAGTGGCGGTTTTCCCTAGGTGAGAATGGGTGAAGCAGTGGGTAACTGGTTGACATGATCAGGGTTTGATGCTAGGGAAATTAAATATATAAGTAAGGGGGATCAACCTTCTGGTTGATGATTTGTCCGCTTTTAATGATTTGCTATCAGGGAGGAACACCACAATGGCTGATTTAGCTGCCAGATTTGAGACTGCTGCAAAAGACGTGCAGAAGCTGTCCAAAAAGCCGGATAATAAAACGCTTCTGGAATTGTATGCTTATCACAAACAGGCCAAGAACGGAGATGTATCGGGCAAACGTCCCGGCTTTACCAATATGGTGGGTCGTGCCAAATATGACGCGTGGGCAAAACTAAAGGGAACCGGCAGGGATGGGGCCATGCAGTCCTATATTGATCTGGTGGGACGTTTGCTGGGAAAATAGATGGTTGTCCATTGCGTCAAATATTTGAAAAGGGGCGAATGATGAGTCAATCCATGACGAATGCCGACAATTTCTGGCTCTGTATGGATGATCCCACCAACCTGATGATGATCACCGCGTTTATGGAGTTTGAGGATCTTATTGATTTCAAGCGCCTGCGGGCGACCATTGAATCCCGTGTGTCATCTTTTCCGCGTTTCAGGAAAAAAGTGGTGAGGCCCGTATCTGGTATGGGAATGCCTGTCTGGGAGATGGACCGGCATTTTGATATCCGGTCCCATATTCACCGGGTGGCCCTTCCATCACCCGGAGGAAAGGCGGAACTTCAGGAAATGGTGAGCGATATGATGGCTGCCCCCCTCGACTCCCATAAACCCCTCTGGCAGGTCCATCTCATCGAGAATTTTGGTGAGGGGAGCGTGGTTCTGTTTCGGATTCACCACTGCATTGCCGACGGCATTGCCCTCATTTACGTACTACTGGCGGCAGCTGACAGTGAAGCGGATGCGTCCTGGCCCGAGGAGCTGCCACGCAAGCAGAAAAAGATGTCATCTTTTGATTTCCAGTGGCCCATTGCCGGGGTGATCCGAGGGGTCCAGAAGGTCAAAGATACCACCCGGAGACTGGGGCAGAAGGTCGTCGAAGAATTCAGGGATACGGTTTTTGATCTGGATGGCCTGATGGACAAGGCCCGGAAAGGGTCCCATGTTTCAGCCGATGTGGGCGGGGTTCTGGCAAAACTGGCCCTCATGCCGCCGGACCCTTCAACCGCATTCAAGGGAAAACTGGGAACACGGAAAAATGCGGTCTGGACCGATCCCATTCCCTTAGATTCAGTGAAAACGGTGGGTCATTCCATTCGAGGCGCCACCATCAATGACGTATTAATTTCCTCAGTCACCGGGTCCATGCGCCGCTATTTGAAAAGCCGGAACTACCCGGTCAACACCCTTGATCTGAACGTGCTGGTGCCGGTCAACATCCGCAAGCCGGGTACGGAAGTGGAGCTGGGGAACAAGTTCAGCCTGATTTTCCTGACACTGCCCGTTTATATTGAGGATCCGGTGCTTCGATTAAAGGAAGTCAAGCGCCGCATGGATGATCTCAAGAAGGCGCCTGATGTCATGGTGAATTTCGGCCTGCTCAGCACGGTTGGCTTCATGCCTCCGGGGATCGCTAAAAGCCTGGCCCATTATTTCAGTAATAAGGCATCCGGGATTCTGACCAATGTTCCGGGGCCCCGTGAGCCCCTCTATTTTGCGGGAAGTGAAATCAAAAACATCATGTTCTGGGTACCCAGGGCAGGGGACGTGGGCCTGGGTGTCAGCATTTTGAGTTATAATGGAAAGGTGAGTGTGGGTGTTGCCGCCGATGAGGGACTGATGCCCGACGGTGAAGCGCTCCTTGAGGGGTTTGAAGAAGAACTGGCCCATCTGGTGCAGCTGGTGGAATCAGGAGATATCGAGGAGGCGCCGCTGGTTTTGCACGATACCTATCAGGAGATGCGTTGTACAGCGTTGACCCGAGAAGGTGAGCAGTGCAAAAAACGTGCGGCCCCTGGATCTGAATACTGCAGCATTCACGGGCAGGTTTCGCAAAAAGATGAACATTCCCCGCAGGGTTCAGCTGGTACCGGGGAAAGTACGCCCAAAGCTCATGTTGATCTGGATACGGATCCCGGCCGGTGCCAGGCACTGACCCGAAGCGGAAACCAGTGCAAGAAGCGGGCAATGCCGAATTCAGAGTATTGCAGCACCCATCGACCGGCGGTACCGGAAAGGGAAACCCGTGATCTGGCTGAGATTCTGAAAGAACTGAGTGGTCGTTAACGATTCGCACTGCGAACAGGGGAGGGTAATGTGAAAAAGGTTGTCAGCATCAGCCTCGGGCCGAAAGCAGCTGATTTCGAGCTTGATACGGAGTTTTTGGGCCATGAGTTTTCCATCAAACGTGTGGGGACCGATGGTGATCTGGACAAAATGCTGGGTCTGCTGCTGGAATGGGATGGTAAAGCCGATGCCATCGGTTTGGGTAGCATGCGGTTCCCCAATGCCATCGGGCCTAAACATGTGCTGGAGCGTCGTGCCGAAAAGATCAGGGCTTTGAGTGACCAGGTCAACACGCCCGTCACCATGGGCAGCGCGCTTCGAAATGTGGTCCATGAATGGTCCATCCGGCATGTGGAGTTCGTATTCGGGAAATATTTTGATAACGCCAGGGTTTTCTTTTTCTCAGGCCTGGCCAACCATAAAATTGCCCGGGTATTGAATGAGTTTACGGACAACCTGATCTTTGCGGATCCGGTTCTGGAAAACGGTATCAGCAAATTCATAAAATCCGTCAGAGATCTGGAACTGTATGCCAGCGGGGTCCATGAGATACTGAAATGGGTGCCCAGCAAAAAGTTTTCTAAAAGCTTTATGCCCGCGCGCCTCTGGAATATTCACCTGATGAAAAAGGCCCTGCAGCAGGCCCAGGTGGTTGTGGTGCCCCACTATGATTTTTACCGCTACCTGGAGCATGCCACCCTGGAAGAGTTGGGGGGCAAAATCATCATTACCTCCTGCGCTTACGATGATCGGGTCAGTTTCCTTCAAGAACGTGGTGTGGATGTGATCATCGACACCGCCCCCAAAGTGCTTGAAAAAGTGGTGGGGCTCAATGTTCTGGAAGCCATGCTGCTGGCGGCCCTCGACAAAAAACAGGACCAGATTATCGATGATGATATCCTGGAGGTTATTTGTGAGCAGAATATGGCCCCCAGAGTGGTCTATCCTTCCGGGACTCCCAAGCGGGTCAACCGGTTTGCCTTTGTGATCCACCCCCTTTCCCAGGAGTTTTTGAAAAAAGAAAAGGCTGTGGATATTGTTTCCCAGTTTGCGCCCCCTCTCTTTATGGATGCCGTTGAAAAAGTCATCGCCTACGCGCCGCCCTTTGTCTATTCAAAGGTGACCGGAATCAAGTCCCCCACCGGCGTGGAAGCGGAGGGATGGTTGATTACCGTGGGGGGAACCCCGAAACAGATGCTGGCCCATAAGCCGGAATTTACCTATGCCCGTCTTCTTCAGGCGGCCAAAATGGCCAAGCGAATGGGCGCACAGATCATGGGACTGGGCGCCTTTACCAAGGTGGTCGGGGATGCCGGGGTGACGGTGGCCAAAAAAGCGGATATCCCCATTACCACGGGGAACAGCTACAGCGCTTCAGGCGCGCTCTGGGCGGGCGCCGATGCCGTTCGCCGCATGGGCCTGATCCAGGTGGAAAAGGGCAAGCCCATTCAAGGGAAGACCATGGTTTTCGGCGCCACCGGGGCCATCGGTTCGGTGTGTTGCCGTCTTCTGGCAAAAGCCTTTGAAGAGGTCTACATGGTGGGCCGTAATACCGCCAAGTTGCTGGCCCTGAGGGGGACCATCCTGGAAGAAACACCCCATGTGAAACTGCATATCTCAACCCGCCCGGACCGCTTTCTGCCGGATATGGATGTCATCGTTACGGCCACATCCGGCGCCGGAAAGGCCATTTTGGACATCATGCGGGTTAAACCCGGTTGCGTCATCACGGATGTGGCCCGTCCACTGGACCTCTCCCCCGAAGATGTGGCCAAACGTCCGGATGTGCTGGTCATTGAATCCGGTGAAATTGAACTGCCCGGAAACCCGGAGATGAAGAATATCGGTTTACCCCACAAAGTGGCCTATGCCTGCTTGGCTGAAACCATTGTGCTGGCCCTGGAAGGCCGGTTTGAAATCTTTACCATCGGCCGGGATATTGAATGGGAAAAGGTGCGGGAAATTTACAAAATGGGTTTGAAGCACGGCATGAAGCTGGCGGCCATTTCAGGGGTCAACGGGGTGTACACCGATGAGGACATTGACCGCGTGCGAAGGCTCGCGCTCAAGGCCCGAAAAACCTGGACTCCTCCCCGTTTTTCAGATGTGGCGTGAGGGCAACATAAAGGACATCCATGATTTTAAAGCATTGTTTCCAAATGTGATGGACAATAAGTGCCTAAGGGCATAAAATCATAGATGTTCCCCTTTTCCCCATAACCTTCATAAAGAAAAAAGATACCAAAATAACCCAGGAATTTGACTTAGTCAAAAAACTGATACCTTTTGAAGCATCGACTTTTATGCTACAATAGAAGATAATCATTTTGAAAACACGCCACTGTCTTGGTGTATTGATGAAAGGAGGTGCCGATTCATGAGCCTTGTGGAATTTGAAATACCGGATGAGGCACGCTTGGCACTGAAGATACCTCCAGACCTGATTGGCCTGGAGATGCGCATGCTTGCTGCCGTCAAACTGTACGAGCTGGGTCGATTGTCTTCAGGCGCAGCCGCTGGATTGGCAGGTGTGCCGCGCGTGATTTTCCTTTCAAAACTGGCCGATTATGGTGTTGATACTTTCCGTCTGACTGAAGAAGAATTGAATCAAGAGGCCAGTCTTGTCTGACATCATTTGCGACACATCACCCATCCAATATCTTCATCAGATTGGGAAACTGAGCTTGTTGCGTGAATTGGCCGGGAAAGTCATTGTTCCGCCACATGTTGTCAGGGAACTCGAAGCAGGAAGGGAATTGGGGATCAACCTTCCAGATATCCATATTTTTTCTTGGATAGAGGTTCGCAGCCCTTTGAGTATAGTGGCCTTGCCATTGGTAAAGGACCTCGGCCCAGGTGAGACCCAAGTGCTGGCTTTAGCGCTGGAATTGTCCGATGTAGTGGTAATCCTTGACGACAACTTGGCCAGACAGACAGCTCGATCTCTTGAGATTCCACTGATCGGGACCCTGGGCGTGCTGCTTAACGCAAAACGCGCGGGCATAATACCTGAGATCGCGACCATCCTTGAGCAGCTTCAAACTCTGAATTTTCGTCTTGACTTGAATACCCGCTATTTGGTTCTCAAAATGGCCGGGGAAATTGACTGATATTTGGTGAACTTTATCATATTTGAGCCACAGACGCACACTGAAACACACGGACTCTAAGAGATGGAACTTGAAGCGTTGAGGCACAGAGTCAGGGGTCCATCTGAACGGTGCCAAAGTTCCCGTCGATGGTGATGCGTGTGTTTTCCGGTATTTTCCGGGTGGCCTGTCGAACGCCGACCACGGCAGGTATCCCCAGCTCCCGGGCCACAATGGAGCAGTGGTTCAGTATTCCCCCTTCTTCAACAACAATCCCGCTGACGATTCGCAAAACAGGGGTCCAGCCGGGGTCGGTGTTTTTGGCCACCAGGATATCCCCTTTCTGAATGCTGTGTTGGGTTGGGTTGTCCACGATCCGTGCTCGCCCGGTGGCTCTGCCGGGACTGGTCCCGATGCCTCGGATGTTTTTTGCGTTTGATGGCAGTTCGTCCATGGGTCTGCCATCAATATAAAATGTGTAAACATCGGATTGTTTAAGGAATGCATCCCGCCGGTTGCCGGCCAACCGCTTTGCTTTTTCAAAACCGATTCTGCCGTCCACCATCTGTTTCAGTTCGGATTGTGTCAGAAAGAGCAAGTCTTCACCCAGACCGCTGTGTTTTCCCAGCGTCATTACGGATTGCCTGACCCGGTAGAGGATCTTGTCCAGAAAAAATCTCAAATCTTCTCGCAGATTTAAATAATTGCAGGTAAATTTTAAAAGGGGTAGGAGTACGAGACGGAGTTGCCAGGAAAGCTTCTGCCGTATGATTGCCACAGGGTCGGCAGGCTTGGTTGTTTTTACCCTGCCACCATCCAACGAATTTCTGAGAAGGGTTGCCATCATCCCCAGAACCTCTTCCGGCGCTTCCGCCCATCGTTTCAGATAGAGGGTCCTGTGGCGGGACCGACACCCGTATTTTAGAAGGAACATGTCTAGCTTTTCCTGAAGCGGACGGGGGAGCGTCCCAACCAGTTGTTCAGGGGGCTGGGTCAAAAACCTGTCAAGAACCGTCTTATCATTTCTGATGGTTTCCGCCAATTTTCTCATCTCAAGTTCCATCTCTGTGGTAATATTGTCGGTGTTTTCACTCAACAGGTGAAGGAAATCTGAGTACGCCAACCCTCCCATGTCTTTAACCACCCATCTCAACGCCCATGTGAAAACCGTGGCGTAAAGATAGGGCCACTGGTTTTTTTCCTGAAGAAGTGCCAAGCATTCGAGAGATTCATCGGTTGTCCTCAGTGCCTGTGCAGCCGTGGTATCAGGCAACCTCTCAATTCTATTGAGGTGTGCCTGGAGTTTTTTCAGGTGCAGGCGGGAGAGATGTTGACAAAATAAGGGGTTCCCCTGCGGCTGCAGAACACCTAAGGCTATGGCCCGAACAGCGAAAAGCAGCAGTTCTTTTACGGAGGGTGACGGTACGGAATCGATTTCAAATCCAGGCGGAAACAGGTTCCGAAGTTCACTGATGCGGAATTTGGCGGGGATCAGGGTCAGAAGCTGTTTCAGACTCTCACAGTTGACATAAAGGAATCCGTTGATGACGGACAAGCTGGGTTTAATCACGGGGATCTTCAGAAATTCCGAGTTTCTTGAAAGATCAAACCGGGGGGTATTTCTCCTCATGGCATCTGCCAATAACGGCGTGAGCCGATCCGCCCAAAGATCCTCGGCAATCTTTCGCGTCCAGGTTCCGGATGGCGCTTTGAGATCCGCCTCCTTTATGGTCGTTATGGGACGAGACTGTAGGAGCCATAACTTGTCGTTGCCATCAATGGCCCACTCGATGTCCCGGGGCTTCCCGCCCGCATGGGCCTCGGCCTCCCTGGCCAATTCCGCAATCTCCCGCCACTTTATATCCTCCAGGATCATGCCGTCTGATTTGTTCATTTCGGATGTGGTTCCGTCTTCCACTATCCTGTCTCTTCGAACAAAGACGCGATACGGCGTGACATGGCCGCTCACGAGCTTTTCGCCCAGGCCGTGGACGGCTTCGACGACCACTTCGTTTCTCAGGGGGTACATGGGATTTCGGCTGAAAGCAACGCCGGCAGCTTTGGCATGAACCATTTCTTGAATCATAACAGACATGAGTGGCGCTTCATTCCGGTTGGGCTGGTCATCGAGATAGTCAAAAACCAGCTGCGATGCCGCACTTTCCCAGCACTTTTGAATCTTGATCTTTAAATCATTCTCATCCCGTACATAAAGATAGGTCTCGTATTGACCGGCAAAGCTTTTTCCCTCAAGGTCCTCTTGTGTGGATGATGAACGTACCGAAACACCTTTTGAAAGACCAATCTCTTTGGCCGCATCCCTGATTTCGCTCTGAAGGCCTTCGGGGTGGTCCTTATTCCGTCGGTAAGAATCGCTGGCTTCAACCCTGATGGCGACAGCTGAAGGAACATCAAAACCTGAACGCGTTGCCCGTGCCAGGGATGAAAATTTATGCCCCACCACATTCGGATCTACAGCCAAGTCATCTTCAAAACGGATTAGATATTTCAATTTATCAGCTTCCTTTCCGCTGGGCCAACATCTTTGCCATCAGTGCGCCGATCCCCTGTGGCAACATCTCTTCGGGAGCCAGTTTCCCCAGTATATCAAGAAAAGCCCTCGCGGGCGGTGAAAGCCGCTGCTTTTTCAGATAGGCGATACTGACATCCAAAAAGATCCGATGCCCTTGCAGCCGAACCGTCGCCAGCTTTCCTTCCTCAAGCTCTATGGCAACGGCCTCCTTAACCAGAAAAGATATCCCGTCCCCTCGTTGGACCAGTTGTTTGATGAATTCCGTATTACTGGTTTCCATCAGCATGTTCGGGAAGCGATGGTTCTTAGCAAACAAGTCGTTGACCAGCTTTCGTGTGCCCGAGCCCATCTCTTTCATGATAATCGATTCTTCTGAAATCTGGTCAAAAGAAATATCCCCCTTACCGGCCAGAGGGTGATCCGGCGCTGTTATGAGCACCACTTCCTCCTCGCTGAACGGAAAAAAACAGACATCGGGATGGTCTTCCGCCTTGGCGATAATGGCGATTTCGTTCTGAAAGTCGCAGAGACTGTACGCCATATCCAGAGAACTTCCCTCATCCAGGTGGATTTTGATCTGGGGATAGGTTTCATGGAATTTGGTGAGTATCAGTGGCATGAAGTATCTGGCATAGGTCTTGGTGGTGCCGATCCTGAGGTCTCCAATTTTGAGTTCCCGCATATTCCCGATGACATTTTCTATTTCCTCTTCATATTCGAAAATCTTGCGTGCATACTGATACAGGGTCTTTCCTTCATCGCTGAGATATACCTTTCTCCCCCGCTTCTTGAAGAGCTTCAGGCCGCAATACTCCTCAAAGAGCTTTATCTGTGCGGTTACAGCGGGCTGGGTGACATAGAGCTTCTCGGCAGCGGTGGTGAAATTTTCATATTTCGCCGCCAGACAAAACCCCCTGAGTTGATTGAAATTGATCATTGGCTATTTCCCATTTTCAAATACTAAATAAATTTTATGATCAAAAGTCATTCATAATCAAAATTTATCAATATCATAAATAAAAAGGATTTGACAGTATTTATTGAATCGGAGAACATCTTGAACCATTAACCTGAAATCTTATAAACAGGGAGGAGCAAAATGGCAGACGAAAAAGCAGGAAGGTTTCCGGATCCACACGAGTATCAGGTTCCCCCGGAGCTTGAAGGATGGGAAGAGATGTACCCGTCACACCATCTGTTTTCCAAAGAGAGGGAAGACTGGGAAAAACAGCAATTCTGGTATATGGACAAGATTCATGCACCGGAGCCGATGCCGCCATTGGATATGCTCTTTCAGGAAGCATGGCAGATCGCTCTTTCCCAGTACACCACGAGAGTCTTCTGTATTCCCCCGGCCCAGGGAATTGCACAGCGGATGGTCGGGTGCTACATGTATATCTGTGCGGTTGCACCCCCGCCCGATGAGATTATCGGAGAGAAGGCCGCCCTTTTTGAGAAAAGAGTATTTTATGTATTTGAGCACTATAATGAGCTGTGGGATAAGTGGCTGACGAAATTCAAGGCCCTGGGGAATGAGATGCTTGAGTTGGAAATCCCCAAGGAAATGCCGAAATATGTGCCGGATGACCAGGTGTTGCCGGCGCCCACGGGCTGTTATGTTTCCTACGATCTGATTTCGTCTTTTGACAAACTGGTCCACCAGATGTTCAAGGGATGGCAGTATCACTTTGAAATGTTGAACCTGACCTATCTGGCGTACCTCATGTTCGGGGACGTTTCCCGGAAACTCTTCCCGGGGATCAGTGAAAGCGCCATCGGAAAGATGGTGGCAGGGGCCTATGTTTCCATGTTCCGGCCTGAAGAGGAGTTATGTAAGTTGTCCAGGCTGGCCGTCTCCCTGAGCGGCGTGGCGGATGTTCTCAAGAGCGACCAACCGGCGGCCGGGAAAATTGCCGAACTTGAAAATACAACCGATGGGAAACAGTGGCTTGAGGCATTTGATAAGGCCAAGGATCCGTGGTTCTTCGTGTCGTGCGGAAGCGGCTGGTTCCATTATGAGGGGAGCTGGATCAACAATCTGGATATCCCATACGGTTATATCAAGAGTTATGTGGAACGGCTGGAAAACGGCGAGACCATTGAGCGGTCTCTGGACAAGGTGGAAGAGGAACGGGATGAAACCGTCGCTGAATACCGTAAACTGATTGCCAGTGATGAAGACAGAGAAGCGTTTGATGGTGCCTACAATACCGTCAGAACCATTTACCGGTATGCGGAAGATCATCTGTTTTGGGTGGAACACTGGTTCCATACCATCTGGTTTGCCAAGATAAGAGAGTTTGGTACGCTCCTAGTGGATAACGGGATGATCAATGAACCGGATGACATCTTTATGTTCAACCGTTATGAGATTCCTGAACTTCTGACCGAAGTTGCCACCGCCTGGGCCCTCGGCGTGGGGATTCCCGTGCGGGGGGACTATTACAAGGCCAAAGCTGAGAAGCGGAAAAAGATCCTCAAAGCAGCAGCTGAATGGAACCCGTCACCGGCCCTGGGTGTTCCGCCCGAAGAAGTGGCCGAACCGTTTACCATTATGCTCTGGGGTATCACTACCGACAAGGTCAAAGAATGGTTGAAGGGGATGGGAGAGGGAGAGGTTGACGCCGAAGGTATCTCCGAACTGAAGGGATTTGCCTCTTCAGCAGGCGTTATTGAAGGGAAGGCAAGAGTTCTGAAACTGCTCAAGGATGTCATGGATCTGGAGCCGGGAGATATCCTGGTTTGCCCCACCACCAATCCTTCATGGGCCCCGGTTTTCACCAAGATCAAGGCGGCGGTTACCGACATCGGTGGACTCACCAGCCATGCAGCCATTGTGTGCAGGGAATATGGTGTCCCGTCCGTTACCGGCACCGGAATCGGCACATCGGTCATCAAAACCGGCGATACCCTCAGGGTCGATGGCGATACGGGTGTGGTCACCATTGTAGAAAGAGCTTGATAATTTAAATGATACCCTTTTAACCCCTTCCTCCCTTCGACCAGCAAATGACTGAAATGGTTTGGCTGTCCCGAGGGGGGAGGGGAAATCCCCCATGGAGTAAGAGATGGACTACGTTCTCAATTTCGAAGTTCTTGACAAGACTTCCCTGCCGACGGTGGGGGGTAAGAATGCCAGCTTAGGAGAGATGATTAAATCCGGGATTCGTGTACCGCCAGGGTTTGCTGTGACTACAGACAGTTACCTGAGCTTTATCACGGAGACGGGTATCAATGATAAGATCATGGGTATCCTTTCAAAAGTTCGTCCGGATGATGTCGGTTCCCTTGATGAAGCCAGTGCGGAAATTCAAGCCATCATCAAAAAAACGCTCATGAACGATGACGTCAAAGCCGCTATTCGTCAAGGCTATTCTGAATTGTGCAGGAAATGCCGTATGGAAGACGTGCCTGTAGCGGTTCGATCGAGCGCCACGGCCGAAGATCTGCCCACGGCAAGCTTTGCCGGACAGCAGGACACCTACCTCTGGGTCGTCGGAACAGAGAATATTATCAACAGTGTCCGTAAGTGCTGGGCCAGCCTGTACACTGCGCGCGCCATCGATTACAGAAATAAGAACGACTTTCCCCATGAGAAGGTATTGATCAGTGTAGGCGTTCAGAAAATGGTCAATTCAAAGGCTGCTGGCGTCATGTTTACCCTGAACCCCACCAATGGTGATCCGTCAAAGGTCGTGATTGAAGGAAGCTGGGGCCTGGGGGAGACGGTGGTTTCCGGCTCGGTTAATCCTGACAAGTTTGTGGTCGATAAGGTGACACGGGAGATTGGTGAAAGGACCATATCTCTGAAGCATATCAAGTGTGTTCATGATCCCGAAGGTGGAGAAGTGACAGACGTGGATGTGGACGAGGACATGCAGGACCGGTGCTGCCTGGAAGATCCGGAAATTCGAAAATTAATGGAAATCGCCAAAAATATTGAGACCCATTATGGCCGGGCCATGGATATCGAATGGGCCATTGATGGGGACTTTTCTTTTCCGGAAAGTGTATTTATTGTTCAGGCCCGTCCGGAGACCGTCTGGAGCCAACGCAAAAAGGAGTCTCTGCTCGGTAAAAAGAGCGGATACCAGCTGTTGATGGACCAGGCCATGAAGCGGATCAAGATCCCCGGTTAGACTCCGGGTGAAACTGGAAAAATGGCGTGAGGAGTGATCGTTATGTCGGAGCAACCCCTGTTGGATGGAAAGAAGATCCTTATTGTGGACGATGAGGCTGATATATTGGATATGTTGGAAGAACTGCTGGAAATGTGTGAAGTTGTCAAGGCTTCCACCTTTGAAGAAGCAAAAAATCTGTTGGAATCACAACATTTTGACATGACCATTCTGGATATCATGGGGGTTAACGGCTATGGTCTCCTGGAAATTGCCAACAAAAAGGATGTCCCCGCCGTGATGTTGACCGCACATGCGTTTACGCCGGGTAATCTGCTCCGATCTGTCAAAGAGGGCGCCGATTCATATTTGCCGAAAGAAGAAATGGGCAACATTGCCATTTTTCTAAATGACATCCTGGAGGCCATACAAAAAGGAAAAGACCCCTGGGAACCCTGGCAGGAAAAGTTGCCCACCTCATACTTTGAAAAGAGATGGGGCGCCATGTCAAAAGACACGACCCGGGACTTCTGGGATCAATTCAGGGCCGGTATTAAAGAGAGAAAAAATAAGTAATTATCGATTAGTTTTTAGAAAAGATCCCCCTGCCACAAGTTTTTTATGAAGACGGTCGCGGGCATGATTTCAATGCCGTCATTGGTTTTTCTGGTTTTATCTTCAATACAGACCATGATCCTTCTTTTAATAAGCGGATGATCGTTGATGATTGAGCGCAACCCTTTAAGGTGGTGTCCCGATATCCGGCTTACTGCCTTGACCTCAATGGCGATTTCCATATCGTTGACAATGAAATCAACTTCAGTCCCGCCCGCCAGACGCCAATAACTGAGTTGAGCAAATCTTTCTTGATATTGGTTATAGGTGTGCAATTCATGGTAACACCAGTTTTCGAAAGCTTTACCGAATAGTTCAGAGCCTGGTTGTAAAACTCCTCGGCGAGCTAAAATATTGACGACTCCCACATCTGCAAAATAGAATTTGGGCGCCGCGCTTACCCGTCGTTTGGGTCTTTTACGGTAGCTCGGCAACCAGCGGCTGAGAAGCGTATCTTCAAGGATTTGAAAGTATTGTTTTATGGTTTGGCTTGAGACGCCGCAATCCCGGGCGATGGTGGAAAAATTGACCGGCTCACTGTCGGAGAGGGCGGCCATGTTGAGGAAGTCGGAGAAAACCGGGAGATTACGTACCAACCCTTCGGCTGCAATCTCTTCTTTAAGGTAGTCGGCCACGTAGGCGTGCAACAGTCTCTGAGGTTTCCTTGAAATGTAAATACGGGGAAGATAGCCATGGTTGAGAAGTCTAACCAGATCCGTTTCATCTCCCAATTCAACCGCGCTTAAACCACAAAGTTCATAGCGCAATGCGCGTCCCCCTAAAAGATTGGCATGGCCTCGTCTCACCTTCCTGGCACTGGATCCGCAAAGGGCGAAGTGAATATTTCGATTTTCATGAAGCCAGTGAACCTCATCTAAAAGTTGAGGCACCTTCTGGATTTCGTCGATGACCACAAAGGGTTTTTCTCCTGAATCGGGAAGCTCGCTGCGTAGCGATTCCGGATGGGACATGTAACGGCGGAACTCTTCCGCTTTAAGCAGGTCAAGCCAGACGGCCTTGGGGTAATAGCGGTGTAGAAGTGTGGATTTTCCGGTCTGTCGGGGCCCCCATAAAAAGAAGGTTTCGGTGGATGGTGGTGGAAGCGTCAATTTACGTTTGAACATGGGAAACCTCTAACATTAAGGGGATGGTGGCTTGTTTTTGAAGTTACACTTGAAAATATCATGAAATTTTAAAATGTCAAATGATTTTTGTAGAGGGAGAGAATTGGACGCTGTTAGGTTGTTAAGTCTGCAGCAAATAGAACCCTACTATCTTTTTTCGGCAGATAGTTTGCCGGGGCGGGCTTTATTTTGTTGACATGGCCAGGTTTGTAGCCTATATCTTAGCCATGAAAACAGCAAATATTGGACAACTAAAAGATAATCTCAGCAAATTCCTCAGGTTCGTGGAGAAGGGTGAAGCCATTGCCATATGCAAGCGCAATATCCCGATTGCACTCCTGGTTCCTCATGGCCCCCGGAAAGCCGGCAACCGTACCAAACTCGGTTGTGGTATGGGAACCGTGCAAGTTAAAGAGGATCTGACCGAGCCAATGATCTCCGAAGACAGCTGGGAAATGCATCAGCAATGAAGCTGCTATTGGATACATGCTGTATTATCTGGGCGGTTTCAGAGCCATCCGCCATTTCAAGAGATGCAAAAACACTTCTGGTTGCTGATGAATCTGAAATATTTGTTTCAGTCATCAGTGTCGCGGAACTTGCCTGTGCGGTTGAAAGACGACGTATAAGCATTGATCGTCATTGGAAAAAGTGGTTTAGATATTATTCAGATTTGAATGCCTGGCAGATTGAAAGCATAAGTCTTGAAATCATGGACGAGGCATATTCCTTGCCGGATGATTTTCATGACGATCCGGCCGACCGTATTATCACTGCTACAGCTCGGTTGAACCATTGTACAATTCTGACGGCTGACAAAAAAATCCTCGCTTATCCTCATGTGGACTCTGTCTGGTAGTGTGATTGGGGTCAGTGAGCTTAACATCTATTTGTCCTCTGTCAAGGGCTGACCCCAGTCCCCCGCAAATGAGATATTGAGCTCATATTCCCACCCGTTCCGACCTATCACCCGCCTGATGTACGTTGGAGCTATCTGTAGGTCCGGTGTCACTCAAAGACGGCCAACCTCATACATCTCGCGCCCCTCAATCCGCCACCCTCCCGATGAGGATATCACAGCCATTAGGTTGCGAGAAATCGGTTGTGATATCCTTATTCAACGGTCCACAAGAATTCCGACCTTGCCCTATGGCTAGTCTTTTTCTGCGTATTGGTACGATTCAGCCGGGACAGAAGGAGCCTTTGTAAGCGAGGCAGGAAAGCCGTACGTCTGATTGTTGCCGACTATCGCCCCTATGTCTTCCCCAGACACGGTCACCTCCGTTCCATCTTTGTAAGTCAGGACGCCATTGTTCATACTCTCCGTTGTACCCGGGGTCGTGGCGCCATAGGAAATGGTTCCACCTATAACTCGGCTTCCATCTGAATGATTTTGATTGACATTCAGGTTCAGCATCAAGCCGAAGAGGTGTCCGTTCGGCGTGAGGGCATAGGCGTAACCTGCAGTGGTTCCTTCACCCTCACCAGTATGAACGGAGTATTCCGGATCGATAGTGAACCAGTAACGCGTGTTCAGCGGAAAAGGACCCGGCGATACCGCCGGCAACCCCTGCCCCGCTCCATCAATGCCGAAACCACAACCCTGAACCTGAGTTTGCACCATGTTATAGTAGTCAAAGCCGTACAGGTTGTTCTCCAAGAAGATGGTTGCGTAATTATACATCCATGGAGCTTCTGATGAAAGAAAAGACTGGCTCGTAACGGTGATCACATCATCGATACCGACCGTGACGGCGTTCACGCAACCCTCGATGTTTGCCGTGAGCCCGAAATCTTCCAGAAAACTAAGGTTATTCAGCGCGGGGGCATCACTAGTGCCGGTCGGGGCATTGGTGACAAAAAGCTGGTAGACTTTTGCCGTACCGACTTTTGCCGTACCGCTGGTCCCACAGTCTGCGGCAAAATAGTTCATGTTCTGGTTTCCGTCCAGCCACCTCACATAGGTCAACGGCTGACAGCTCGCTTGTCCCGGGTCATTGGGATTGAAAGGGGTGGGTGGATCTGATGAGCTTGCGGGGGTGACTGCGGTGAGATAGATGGGCGCAGGATTCAGCAACGTTGGAAAGATCTTTCCCTGCCCGTAGGGTGAAGCAATCTGCTGCTGGTACCATTTGGCATTATTACCGAACGAATACTGCATTGTTCCCTTTGGCTGACTTGGAATCTGAGTTCCTAGCTGAAAGTTAGTTCCCATCTGTTGTACGGCGGTCTGCAGGGAGGTTGCATCTTTCAAATTCGCAATGTCAATACCGTCGTAGATAGTGCCGGGATAGGCATACTTTTTCGCGAGCTTTTTTCTAAAAGACTCGCATTCGCTCGCCAGTTGCAGCGTGAAGGCAAATACATTGTAGGCTTGTTGCAGGACCGCTGCTGCATTCATGGCATTGGCTCCGATAGTGGCCCCGTAGCAGTAGTAGAGTTCAACGAGGTTGTTGTTCTCTGACGCCGTTGACGTCACCGTGGGCAACGTCTGCGTAAGATAGGTACTAGCCCCTGTAATGTATCCGTCCCACAGCTTGTATGAATCTGAGGATTTATCCGTGGACGCATACAGATTTTCCATCACGGTCCATGCATCCCATAGAATGGAGTCACTGGGACTGGGTGTAGAAGTGACAAAACCGTGATAGTAATCTGCTTGGAAATCACTGCTCTTGTTGGAGCAAAGCGTGTGAAAATCGATTTCCGTATCGTTCAGGTCACTCGGATTTGACGAACTATTCGTAATGTCGGTGATGAAGGAGCTGTACTCGGCGGAAAATGTGCCACTCCCGCTCGCGGCCTGCTGATCCATCAGGTTGGTGTCCGTTTTGATGCTCAAGTTGTTCAATTCAGTCTTCTGTGTTTCGCCAATAAAGCCGACCTGATTCGATAGAATCTGGTTTGCGGTTTTTTGCAGGGTCTTCATCTGGGTGTCGATCAGCAGCAGGTTCGAATTCATTTGCTTCAACTGACCCTCCACTCCGCTGTTGCTGGTGATCAGGGACTTAAGCCACCCCAGGCCGTCATCGGAAAAGCTTTTTAGCACGGTATCCCCCACGTTTACGAAGATGTCACCCGCAGAACCGGTAGCTTCAGAACCACTGGGATTCGAGCTCTGCAAATTGAAAGCTCCGTTACCGGAGGCTACCGGATCTTCAGCTGATGTGCCGACCGAGGGGTCGAAGGTCATGCCCGAGAAAAGGCAGGAGGTTTCGGTGCAACTTGCCGTGGGAGAATTGCGTATGGCCAGTCGATAAGCCGGGTCAGCAAGAAAGGTCGTGCTGCGGAGAAACGGATGTACCGTGTTTTGAGTTTCAGTTGTGTTTTCCCCGCTGCACGCGAGCAAGGCAAAAGCTGCGATGCAAAGCAACACAGATCCGAACCAGCAGAAAAATCTCATCTTAATCTTTTTCTTCATGATTTCTTCTCCTTTTTTGTTTCACTAAACCATGCCTGCAACAAAGGCAAAACGAACCCAAGAAGGGTCTTGAAGCTTGGGTTACCTCATTTTGCCTGAATGACATTTTCGATAACAAAGTCTCCGGGCATATCTCTATTTTGATAAAGAGAAATATGCTTTGGTAGGTCGGAAAGCACGATGCTGACTTTGCCGCTTTTGTCGATTTCCACATTGTACCGGGAACAAACAAACCAATTTTTATTCTTTTACGAACCCTATTCAGAACCTATACACCCGGCAGGACACTCCCGTCACAAAAAAAATGAGTTAATTGCGATTTTAACCCAGCTTGATATTCGCAATGTTTATTAAAATGAATACCACCAGTAAACTGGTGGTTTCATGAGCCCCCCCTAAAAGGGGGTCTGAAGCCAACTACTCTTTCTGTTTATTTTAAAGTTCAGATTCCTCTGTGAGGACATCCGAATGTTCTTGGTTTCTGATGTATTCTCGTATCTTTTCTTCATCAGGGCCTACTGTACTGAGGCAGTAGCCGCGTGCCCGGAATGTACGTCCCCGTACCATTCGACTGCTTTTGGATCCAAAACTCATGACCTCAGAAGGACTCTTGCCTTTCAGAAGACCAATGGCATGGGCTACAGAATACTTGGGTGGTATAGAAACACAAAGGTGAATATGGTCGGGCATCGCATGCCCTTCAATGATTTCTATGCCCTTGATTCGAGCCCATTGCTTGATCGTATTTATGACAATCTTTCTCTTTTCCCCATAAAGTTTTTTCGCCGATACTTGGGGATCCAAACAATATGGTACTTACAATCCCAAATTGAATGTGATAATCTATGAGATCTTTCCATTTTGAAATCTCCTTACTGAGTAGTTGGTTCTCTCATTATGGGAGATTTCTTTTTCTCGGCACTAATCTACGGCATAGCCATTGTTCTTACCACTGGCATGCCAGTGGTTTATTCCATGCCTATCCGGATGTTGCACACACCGCCATCAGTCCCAGAGTTCATGTT
>CAYSFQ010000009.1:14311-32713 GCA_964430575.1 uncultured Desulfobacteraceae bacterium | reverse complement strand
AGGAATCAAAGGTTGTTGGCAGCCTAATCCTCCAACGGCCTTGATTTACACCCCAATGGTAACACCCCCTAAAATGATCAGGTTATAACCTACAAATTCCGAGAGGAATTGTTGCAGAAGAACGAAAATAACGGCCCCGAGAATAGGCCCTTCGATGGTCCCGATGCCCCCGATAATAACAATAAACAGAAGGTTGACGGTCCAGCTGATACCGAAGGCCTCAAACGGCTGGATGAATATGGCGTTGAGATACAACACCCCGGCTGCCAACCCCGTGACAAAGGCGCTCAGGAGGAAACAGATAAACTTACACCGAAAGATATTGACACCCAGCGTCTCGGATGCCTTGTCGTCGTCCCGAATGGCCATCAAGGCCAGACCAAGATTTGACCTGAGCAGGAAAAAGACGAGTGCAACGGAGCTTACGCATAGGATTAGCCCTGCATAGTAGACACCGGACATGCTGAGTTTGTAGGCAGGCTGGATAAACATACCCATGCCATATTTCACATACCCCCAGTTGCTGAAACAAATCCCCAGAGCCTCTGCAATAACCCACGTGCCGATGGCAAAATAGACCCCTTTCATGCGGAATACGGACATGGATATGAGCACTGCAAGGATCACGGACATGAATCCTCCAAAAAGTACGCTGAGGTAGATGGAAACCCCAAAGTACACAGAGGATACTGCCAGGGTATATCCACCTAATCCGATAAACATCTGCTGTCCCAGAGAAACCATCCCTGAATACCCCGCCAGAAGGTTCCACATGGAAGCCAGGGTCACATACAGGCAAACAAGGAGACCCACATTAATCACATACCGCGATGCCCACAGGGGCATGGTCGCCAGGAATGCCAGGAGAACAACGATGAGAGTCAGCCGGGTCCGATTGGTCAGCATCAGGATACTACCTCCCACCCAGGATCCCCTGGGGCCTTACGGTCAGAATAATGAGCAGAATAATGTAGCCGCTCAGCAATTGAAAGCCGGGGCCGAGAATCCGTCCACCGAACAATTGAGAAACACCCAGGACAAGACCTCCGACAAAGGTCCCGGGAAGACTCCCCAAGCCCCCGATAATGACCACTCCGAAGGCGATAATCAGGTATTGTGTGCCGGAGTGAGGGTAAAAGGTAAAGGTCATGCCCACGAGCACACCTGAAATGGCGGCCGTAACAGCTGCAATCCCCATAGCATAAGCGTAGACCTTTTTGGGGTTGATCCCCATAAGTTTGGCCGCAGTTTCGTTGTCCGCCGAGGCATTAATGGCCCATCCCATATAAGTCCGCTTCATAAACTGTTGAAGTGCCATTAAAACGAGCGCCCCCACGCCAAAGTTTACCAGGTAAATGAGGGGAATGTTAAACAGGCCGAAAGCGTCCACGCTCTTTATGACCAGGGTCGTTTCCAGGGAACGCGCGTCGGGCGTAAACGTCAGCAAAAGGGTGTTCTGGATGATAATGGAAAGCCCGAAGGAGATTATGAGAAACGGTTCCATTCCCCGCTGCATAACCCGGTTAAAAAGAAAGATTTGAATGAGGTACCCGATGAAGAACATGAGCGGCGCCACAAGAATGAGGGTCACCAGGGGGTGCAGGCCCAGCACCTGAAGAAAGAGAAGACTGAAATAGCTTGACAGGATCATCAGATCGCCGTGGGCCAGGTTCACCTGTCGCATGATGCCAAAGACCATGGAAAGGCCAATGCCCACAACGCCGTATAGCCCCCCCAATAAAATGCCATTGATCAATGGTTCCAGGTATTCAGTCATGTTGCTTCACCACAACCTCCCCCGCTTGAAAACCTTTTCTGCACTGACCCCGTTCAAATACCAAAATAGGCCTTTCTTACGGTTTCCTCGGTAAGGTATCTCGGGTTTCCTTTGAGTGTCACTTTTCCCTCCTGGAGAATATAGGCGAAGTCAGCAACCTTGAGACTTCGCTTGACATCCTGTTCCACCAGGACCACTGTCATTCCTTCCTGATTGATTTTCTTGACGGCCTTGTACAGCTCTTTGACCACCAGAGGGCTCAACCCCAGAGAGATCTCATCAAAAATGATGAATCGCGGTCGACTCATGAGGGCCCGACCGATGGCCAGCATCTGCTGCTCCCCCCCACTCAGATCGGTTCCCTTCTGGGAAATCCTGGCTTTCAGAGATGGAAAGAACTCCAGGATGTTCTTCAGGGTATGGAGACACTCTTTTCGCGCCCTGGGCGTATAAGAACCGATCATCAGGTTTTCTCGAACCGTCAGGCTTGAGAAGATTTTTCGCCCTTCAGGAACGAGAGACAGACCCCGGTCCACGATGAGGTGGGGCGAAAGTCCGTCAATCCTTTTTCCATCAAACAAGATACTCCCCAAACGACTCTCAAGAAGCCCGCATATGGATTTTAAGAGGGTGGATTTTCCGGCGCCGTTGGCGCCAAGTACCGATACAATCCGGCCCCTGTGCACTTCAAGGTTGACCTTGAAGAGGGCCTGAAGTTCGCCATAAAAAGCATCTACCGCTTTCAACTCGAGCACGGGCATGGCTAATCCTCATCCCCCAAATAGATCTTTTGAACATCGGGCGAACTAAAGGCCTCGTCCGGTTTGCCCACAAATAGTCTGCGACCAAAATTCATGACCAGCAGCCGATCAGGGCCTTTTGTCATAGCCATAATAATGTGCTCCACCCACAGAACCGTAACCCCTTCCTTACGAACCCCATGAATGATCCTCAGAAAATCTTCAACCTCCCCCTCGGTGAGGCCGCCTGCCACCTCGTCCACCAGTAGAATAACCGGGTTGGTCGCAAGCGCTTTGGCAAGTTCCAGGCGCTTACGATCCAAAAGGGGAAGTTTCCCCACCAGGGTTCCGGATTTGACGGACAATCCGGTTTTCTCAAGAATCCCCTCACACCGCTTTTTCGATTCTTTATAGGATTTTCCGGCACCGTAGATGGATCCTACCAGAAGATTCTCGAGAACGGTCATATTCAGAAAAGGCCTGGGAATCTGATAGGTGCGCGCAATACCCATGCGGCATTTCTTGTGGGTCCGGGTTAAGGCGACATCCTTCCCATTGAAGATAACTTCCCCGGTATCAGGTTTGATCTCACCGGAAATAAGATTGAACAAGGTGGTCTTTCCCGCACCATTGGGGCCAATGATGCCCAATATCTCACCTTTTTTCACGTTAAAGCTGAGATCGTGAACGGCCCTCACCTTTCCGAAGGACTTGCTTAGCTTATTGACCTTCAGTATATCAGGCATCTGCAAATCCTCATGGTTAACGGCGCCATAACTCCTGAAGAGTGCTGGTTGACGGGCCAACAAAAGAAAAAAACATTCAACACTCGGGAAATGGGGAATGATTCAGAAAGGCCCTCCCCGAAAACTTCAGGGACGGCCCTTCATACGCCTTACCCAGGAATCGGGAAAATCATTTTGCCGGTAGTCGGGATATTGGGGGACTCCTTGTCATAGGTAATCTGCAGATCCCAGGGCCATTTTTTGCCCTTTATCCACTGCCCCCCCACCACCGGGGTTATGGCATAATTTTGTTTGTTGAATTTAATGGGTCCAACGATGGTGTTCAGATCCGTTTGCGCCAGGGATTCCCGGACTTTCTTTTTGTCCAGTGAACCGGCCCTTTTCAGAGCGTCTGCCGCAATCTCAAAGGCCGCATAGTCGAAACCCAAGGGTTGGGTCCATTCCCTTTTGGTATCTTTGGTCCATTGTTCGGCCAGATCCTTGCAGGACATCCCGTTCAAAGAGGACTTAAATGGGTGCCATGGTGACCACCAGATTTCAGAGCTGAGACCGTTTGGAAGGTTGCCGCCAAGGGCATTTACGGCTGCCGGGAAAAGGATCGCCTTTCCGATGGTGGCGATTTTGGGAATGAATCCCTGCTGATGACACTGGCGCCAGCAGGTAGCCCAGTCGGGTGGAATGGGTACGCCGGTAAGGATCTCCACCTTTTCCTTTTTCCAGGTGCTAATAAAACTGCTGAAATCCTGCATACCGTATGGGAAACGGCCCACATCCACTACCTTATACCCCATGGTCTGGAGTTTTTTGGTGAACTCCTGTGCCCATACCGCCCCGTCAGGATCGTTGGGCCAGAAACCCCCAACCACCTTATTGGTCTTTGAGGCGAATTCATTCCACATGCCGGTAAACGTCGTGATGAGCTGACCCAGGCTCCAGAAATAGTGGAATGACCATTTGTAGGGTCCGCCGGTCAACCAGGGCTCGATGGGGGCAACCGAAGAAATGCTGGGAACCTCATACCTTTCACACATGGCATCCACCGGGTTCACCGTATCCGGCGTATGCAGCACGATCATAAGGTCCACCTTGTCTTGCAAAATCAATTTAGAGGCCACCTGGGCCGCCTTGGTGGGGTTGCTCTCCGTATCCACCGACTTGATTTTGATGGGAAGTTTTTTACCCAGGTCCTTGATGAAGATCCCGCCATCCTTGTTGATTTCCTGCTCCACCAGCTTGTCCGCATATCTCGAGGTCTCACCAAAGGCGGCTATGGGACCTGTCGCCGGTGTGGGATGACCGATCAGGATGTAATCCCTGGCCGCGTGAGATGTTCTGGGTAAGAGCAAGGGAGCTCCTGCTGCAGCAATGCCCGCAGCGGTCACGGATTTAATAAAATCTCTCCTGGTTAGGCCGTTCTGCAAAATCTCTTTTTTCCCCATAGTGTCTCCTCCGATGACGTTGCCGCAGCCTCAATTACTGCGCTGGTTAATTAGGTTTCCAGTGGGAAGGGCTTTCTCTTCTGTTCTCTTATCATCTCCTTTCAAAAAAATATTCCGGACTATTCCAGGTGAAACAACCCGACGGCATTGCCGCAAAGAACCTTCTCTTTATCCTCTTTTGAAAATCCCATTTTGTCGATCATGGCCAAATTGTCTTCTACCGTTCCGGAAGCCCTGTGGGGGTAGTCCGTGCCAAAGAGCAGACGGTCAATCCCCATATATTCGTGGGCGCATCGGATTGCGGGAACGTGCATGGCCAGGGTATCGATGTACACATGCTCCCGATAAGCCTCGGAAGGGATACGGGCGGCCTCTATTTGAACCACTTTTTTGTAACGCTTAAATGCCGTGTCGATACGGCCCATCATGTAAGGGGCCATGCCCCCCAGATGGGAATGGATCACCTTTAATCCCGGCAGCTTTTCAAAAAAACCCTGGAAGAGCATCAGGGTGAGCACCATGGTCGTGTCCAGGGTGAACCCGAAAAGCTGAAGGGGCAATCCGACTTTTTGCATGGCATCCGTGGTGAGCGGTCTGAAGGAGGGGTGAATCTTCACCGGCACACCCAACCCGGCCGCCTTTTCAAAGATGGGATAGAACCGGGGGTCCGTGGCCAAAACGCCATCGATGCTGGAAAACATCTGGAAACCCTTTGCCCCCAACTCCTGGTAGGCTCGGTCCATCTCTTTAAGGGCCTCGGCAATATCTCCCGGAGGCAACGTTGCCAGGAAGTAAAAACGACCCGACCCGTCTTTGCAGATTTCCGCAAAAATGTCGTTGATTTTTCCGGCCCACTCAATGCTTTCGGAAACCGGAAGTTCCGCCACTCCGGGGCAGGTATGGGAGAGAACCTGCACGTCGATGCCTGCCGCATCCAGATCCTCCACTCTGGCCTCAATATCAAAGTCGCCGGGCTTGTCCACATGGCTGGTGGCCAGAGCCCCGACCTTGGCCACACCCGACTGAGGGCCGGTCCACTCGAACTGAGGTTCCTCAGTCCTCTGGGCCAGATAATCCAGCCACGGCCTCGAATAGAAATGGTTATGAATATCAATCACCTTGATGCCGTCTTTCATATTCATCCCTCCCCAGATAGATTTCCGTTCACCCTGCTTTGACTCCCCAGGTCTTTACTTGAGCAAATACCTGGCAATTAAAAGCTTCTGAATCTCTTCCGTTCCCTCCTCAAAATGATACGATCTGGCATCCCTGAAATGCCTTTCCATTGGGTAGGCCTTTGTATAACCGATACCCCCATGGATCCTCAAGGCCAACTCCGATACACGGGTGAGGACCTGTTCGGCGAACAGTTTCGCCATGGCCGCCTCTTTCACGATGTCCTGGCCCTGGTCAAATTTCCAGGCCGCCTGGTAGGAAAGCGCTCGGGCCGCCGCGATTTCGGTTCCCATCTGGGCGATGTTATTCTGAATGGCCTGGCGTTTACTCAAGAGCTTGCCGAAAGTGGTTCGCTTTTTGGCGTAATCAATGGCCAGATCCAGCATTTTCTGGGCCAGCCCAATCTCACAAAATGATATGGATATGCGGCTTAAATGAAGCATGCCGAACGCCACGTCCAAACCCTTTCCTTTTTCGCCCAGAACGTTGGATGCGGGCACCCGACAATCATTGTAGATCACGTTGTAATGCCTGGGCCCCACACACCCCATCATTTTCTCCATGGGTTTGAGGACCAACCCCTTGCATGGCGCATCCACCAGAAAGGAGGTGATCCCTTCCTCGGTGGCGGCAAAGGCATAGATGAGTTTGGTGTATCCGGGGAAAAGAGTAATGAGCCACTTCTGACCGTTCAGGATATAGTCATCCCCATCCTTTACAGCCTTGGAATTGATGTCTTTTCCGGTGCCTGCTTCCGGTTCGGTGAGACTGTTGGCAGACCAGATTTCGCCCGTGGCCAGTTTGGGGAGATATTTCTGCTTCTGCTCTTCATTGCCGAAATAGAGCAGGGGCCGCCAGAAAAGGCCGTTCATGGTATGAGCGATAAGTCTCACCGTGGCATAAGCCTTGGATAATTCTTCCAGAACTGTGAACCATTCAATGGCATTCCAACCTTCACCGCCGTATTCCTTGGGAATGGTGAGACCGAAAAAACGAAACCTGCCGTTTCGAAGTTCCTCCACAAGTTCGTCCGGAATACGCTCTTCTTCCTCCAGAGGCCCCGACAGGGGATCGAGGACATTTTCCACCCAGTCGCGAGCCTCGGCTTTCAGTTTCAAAATATTTTCGGGTAAGCTGAAATCCATCTTCGTCTCCTTATATGTTTTTAGCCGATCATGGTCAGGCCGCCGTCAATGCTGAGCACCTGGCCTGTCAAATACCTGGAGTCTTCACCCACAAAGAAAGCCACCACATCCGCCACGTCTTCGGGGGTGCCGAGACGCCGGAGCGGAATGGCCCGGGTGACCGCTTCGGTCACTTTTTTGCCCTTTTCACCGTCATGGAGTTTGTCCCAGAGTTCCGTATGGACCGGCCCGGGGCTGACCGCGTTAACCCGAATGTTATAACGGGCCAGTTCCTTGGCAAGGGCCTTTGAACTGGCCATGATAGCGGCTTTGGTGCCGCAGTAGAGGACCTCGCCGGGATTCCCGATCCGTCCCGCATCGGAGCCGAGGCTTACAATGTTTCCGCTCTTCTGTTCAATCATGTAAGGGATGCAGGCGTGAGAGGCATTCAGAAAACTGCGATAATTGACGTCGATGATCTTGTTCCAGATGGACTCATCCGTATTAACAAACACTTTGGAGATGTCGATGCCGGCATTGTTGATCAAAATGTCGATGGAACCGCAGGCATCCTTGACCGCCGCCACACAGGTCTTGACCTTTGCATAATCCGTGACATCGCACCCCCACGCCACGGCCTTAACACCCAATTCTCTAGCTTCTCCGGCTGTTTTATCGGCCTGTTCCTGTTGAAGATCCAGGATACCGATGTTGGCGCCGTCCCTTGCCAGTCGCATGGCAATGGCTTTTCCGATTCCCTGGGCACCGCCTGTTACAATTGCCGTTTTCCCGTCCAGTCCCATAACTTGTACCTCCCGATCACGGGTTTTTGAGTTTCCCTTCAATATCTTTTTTGAGTATTTTTTTATCCGCCTTTCCGGCAGCGGTCAGCGGCATCTCCTCAACCACCTCGATCCGGGCCGGATAGAGAACTCTGGATGCCTCCGTTTTCGTCAAATGGGCAACAATTTCTTCTAAGGTAATGGACGTCCCCCGAACCAGTTTAATGTAGGCACACACAACCTCTCCCAGGTCCGGGTCCGGCATGCCCACGGCCGCCACGTATTCAACTTTTGAATAGGTGGAGATGGCATCCTCTATATCCCGGGCCGCGATGTTTTCGCCGCCGCGAATGATGATATCCTTGATTCTTCCGGTAATGCGAACGCATCCGTTCTCATCGATGGTGGCCAGATCGCCGGTGCGAAAATAGCCGTCCGGGGTAAATTCCTTCTGGTTGGCCTGGGGATTGTTGAAATAACCGGTAAACACCCCCGGCCCTTTTGCAGCCAGCTCCCCTTCAACACCGGGCGCCGTCTTGTTCCCATCGACGTCCAACGTCACCATATGGTCATAGGGACAGCAGGGGCGACCAATGGTGCCGAATCGGACTTCCACCGGATCATCCGGTCGGGACTGACTCACAGGCCCTTCCACCATGCCAAATGCGTTGATGTAGCGGGCACCGAGTTTTTCTTCCACTTCCCGCACCAATTCCGGCGGGCTGTTAGCGGCCCCCACGTAGATTTTTTTGAGTGACGTGAGATCGAAATTTTCGAGGTTTTCGTATTTCACAACTCGACTGATGAGCGTGGGAACCAGACCCGTACAGGTTACTTTTTCATCCTGTACCGACCGGCAAAAATCCTTGGGGTATGTTGAATCCTGCATGATAATTTTTGCACCGTGAAACACCGAGGCGCACACACAGACCAACAAGCCCAGGTTATGCCCCACCGTGGCCACCACCAAACAAACATCCGTGGGATTGATGTCCCAGGCCAGGGATTTATATTCCACATTGCAAATATAATCGTTATGGGTTCTGGGGGCGCCTTTTGGAAGGCCTGTGGTTCCCCCGGAGGGAAGGATTTGACAAACATCATCCGGGTCCACCCGAACCTCTTCCAAAGCAGCACGGATTGTAGCTGAATCCGCATTTGTTTTCAGCAGATCCGCCAGTTTCAGGTCGTCCGGAGAACCGTCGTCTCCCACCAGAATGACTTTTTCAAGATTCGAATTTGCCCCCTTTACCTGTTCGATAACGTGCAGAAAATTGGTCTTTCTATATTGGGAAGGAACAATCCAACCCCTGGGCCGGGTCAGCTGCGACAGGTGAGCGATTTCCCGTGCCGTATGATTAACGGTAAGCAATACCATCACGAGGCCCGCCTTCTGCAGGGCAAAATAGGATATGACAAATTCAGGCCAGTTAGGAAGTTGAAGAAGTACGGTATCTCCCGGCTTAAATCCTTCCCTGATCAGATTGTAAGCCATCCGGTCCACCTGTTTTCGTAGCTGGGACCAGGTATACCGCTTCCCCGATCCCACCAAGGCTTCCCGTTCGGGATAAAGATCGCAAGCCTTATCGAACATATCCCCCAACGTCAGTCCCAGCCACCATCGCCGTTTGCTGTAAAGTGTAGCTAACCGCTCATCGTATGGCGTAAACCCTTCAAAAGCCATTGTTCCATCTCCTCTTCTAAGGATTGGGAGTTGCCATACTGCCGTCTTTCCTCTTCCATTGAAAACACGTCACTTCTTCAAAAGCCCCTTCCGCTTCCCGACATTTGTTACAGTAGATGCACTTGACAATCTCATTTTCCCGGCCTTCCCGGCTTTTCTTCGGCCAATAGGGATCCGCCAGAATGGGTCGGGCTATGGCCACCAGGTCCGCCTCGTTGTTCTGGAGAACACTTTCGGCAACCTCAACGGTTGGAATACGGCCAGCGGTGATGATGGGGGTTTTGAATCCTGCCTCATTAATGGCTTTCTTGATTTCAGCAGCCAGATAGACATTCACTTTCTCGGGCATCCATTTGGGCGGCATGGACCGATGACCACTGTATCCCGTATACGGGTCCAGGGCTTCACCTTCTTCCGGAACGGCGTCCTCGAACTTCCCTCCCGCTGAAATACTGATATAGTCGAGTCCCAACTCCGCCAGGCGCAGAGCGATGGTTTTCCCCTGGGTCAGGCTGTTACCGCCCAGAGCAAACTCATCACCATTCATGCGAACCCCAAGGGTAAAATCATCCCCCACCGCTTTCCGGGTCGCTTCCACCACCTCTTCCGCAAGCCGCAGCCGCTTTTTCAGGGAGCCGCCATATTCGTCTTTTCTGTGGTTGTACCGTGAAAGCATGTAGGCCATGGTGTAGGCATGGGCATAATGGAGTTCCACACCATCAAACCCGGCGGTCCGCGTCCTTTCCGCAGCTCTGGCAAAGAGTTCCGGGATCTCCCGGACCTCTTCAAGGGTCAAATCATTAACGGTCTGGCGGTAACCGCTTCTGGCAATCTTCAGGAAATGTATAATCTGAGGTGCAATCTTGGAATCCGTCTCCCCGTGAAAGCGCTCCGTCAATTGCTTCATCCCCGGGATGAACGCGTCCTCGCTCAAACGCAACAACTGGCCGCTTTTCTGCTTTTTAACGGATACCGCTTCCGTCACGACAATGCCGGCGCCCCCCTGCCCATAAAGAACATACCGGTCGATGAGCGCATCGGTCACCTCCCCTTCGGTGGTGGCCAGCCGCGTCACAACCGGGGGCATCATGATATGATTGTTGACGGTCAGTTTATTGTTGATGGTAAACGGTTCAAAGAGCTTCATAGGGTCCTCCTTATCAATTCCCCGCGGCATTTTGTGCCAGATAGTCCATGTAATCAAAAACGTCCTGCTGTCGCTCAAAGGCTCTGACGCCCATTCGGCGGGCGATTTTGGGATAGATGTCCGTTGAAAGCGCCTTCATATCAATCCCTTCCTCTTCAAGGGCTTTCCGGAAACCTTCCACGGCGGTGGATAACAGATCGCCGTCGGAGTTCAGGGAAAAGAAATGATCCACTTTCTTCCCTTCGCGATCCGATTGTTTGAAGACGACGTCATGGTTTAGAACAAAACCGATCCGCTTCAGATTCAAGGGGGTTCTTCCGATCTCAAGCAGTTCCGGGTAACCATCTTTTTTGCTCAAAGAGAGACGACCCACGTCTTCCGGACGGGTGATGACATAGTATCGGTTGATGTCCGTGCAGCCGGAATCCACGGCCTTGACTTCCTTCCACCCGTCTTCCCACTCCAGAAGAACAAACTTTTTATTCTCGCCGTCCGGGCTGAAATCGAACAGAGCGGGCTGTTTTAAAAGTTCACCCTGCACGTTCGCCGTCAGGTCTTCAAATGCCGCTTCCGTTTGCGTGCCGTCATCAAATTGGACAATGATTTTCTTTGCTTTGGGTCTGGGCATGGGACTAATCCTTTTTTTTCAAAATGCGCTTTAGTTCCTCAAAGGAATGGATAACAAGATCCGCCTTGGATTCACCCAGGTCGATGAATCCGGTATATTTGATGGTCTTGAAACCCCGTTCATGGGCCGGATCAATATCCGTTTCGGGCTTGTCTCCCACCATAACCGCCTCATGGGGTTCAATGCCGCGGGCTTTCAGTTCCTGAGCCAGGACATCGTAAAGAGTCCCCTCTTTTTTGGTGTTCCCTTTGTATTTGTCATCCACCGAATTATCGATCAGGTTGATTTTTCCCTGAGGGGTCACCAATTCGGTAAAATATTTCACAAGCCCCCGCCGTTTTAGGAATCTGGACACGATATCGGTTCCAACGGCGCCCAACGTCTTCTTCATCTCGGAGACCACCTGAAGCTCGATCCCCTCTGATTTTAGATACTGGAGGGCATCCTCAAGACCTTCCCCCATATCCAGCAGCTCCTGTTCCTTCTGGCCGAAAAGTTCTATGGCTTCCGGATCGTCATCCAGAACAAAGCTGTATATTTCATCCCGGTGACCCTCCTTAATTCGGCCGTAACTGCCATATTTTTCCTTGAGGATCCGATATTTCCTGATCTTGTCCGGTATCAGTTCGGGTTTACCCAGTTCCCTGTAAAGGTCGCCGTACAACCGGGGATTTCTAAGCCCTCCGGGTTCCATAATGCATTGACCATAATCAAAACCGCACCATTTGACTTCCATGACCATTGTTTTCCTGGCTCCTTAAAAAAAAGATTGACAGGCGATCTGGGCAACATTTCTTTCAAACACCACAGCTGTTCACACCCCGGTGAAACGGGGCGGAACAGCATGGTTTGTGCCATCTTAGTTATCTGCCGCAATTAGCTTTTGGCTTTCAGCTAAATACCAGCAACCAAAACCTAACCGTTATTACGGCATGGGCGGCAGGTTGAACAACTCTTCAAAGTTCTTGCCCAGGATCATGTCGATTTCGTCCGGGTTCAAACCTGCCTGGTCGCCGAGATCCTTGACCGCCTTGATGGCGCCTTCGGGATCACCCACACGGTGGGCATAGTCCGTACCGATACCCATCTGGCCGGGTCCCACCCACTCGAGACAGCATTTCATGGCGGGCAGGTAGAAGGATGTGGTGTCAGGATACACGCACCTGGCGTAGGTCTCATCCGGGGATTCACTCAGTTCAATGCCCCACTCTTTCCCGTAACCCTTATAGGAATCCTGAAGACGGCGTACAAAATAGGGCACCATGCCCCCCAGGTGGCCGTGCACCAGCCTAAGATCCGGAAACTGCTCGAATTTTCCCTGAAAAATCAAGCTCAACACGGCCATGGAGGTATCCAGTGTGTAGGCCCACAGCTGGTAAGGGATCTTTACCTTATCCATGACGGGTCCAACCATCGGGTTGGCGGGATGCACCAGGGCGGGAAGCTTGTTGTCGTTTGCAAGCTTCCAGATGCCGTCAAACTTGGGCAGGAAAACCGGTTCCCCATGGAAGTTACTGAACATCTGGATGCCCTTGCAGCCCATGTCGATGCAACGCTCCAACTCTTTGCACGCCTCATCGGGGTTCTGGTAGGGGAGTGTGGCCAGAAAATAGAATCGGCCGGGGTATTTTTCTTCTGCGCCTTTCAATTCGTCGTTGCACTTTTTGGCCCAGTAAATGCCGTTTTCTTCTTCAAGGGTGTCGGGACCGGGAATGGTCACGCTCAACACCTGGGTGTCCAGACCTGCTGCGTCCAGATCCTTGATCCTGGCTTCCAGGTCATAATGACCGGCGCGATCGATATGGGCGCAGGCAACGCCGCCGTGATAGCCGCGGTAATGGGTGCCGCCGTCGTGTTCCATATAGGGATCCATGGAACTGCCCCTGCTGCAGAGATATTCCAAATATTCTTTGGGGTACCAGTGGTTATGTACGTCTACGGTTCTTTGTGCCATTTTTTTCTCCTTTCATGTGAGAAATAGGGGTTTAAAAGGGTACGCCTAAACTGTGTCAAAAGGGTACTCCTAATGGATAAACTGTTTTTTAATCACATTATCGCTCTAAAAAGCAGGCTTAACTCAATCCCGCAAACGTGAAGCCAGACGCCACTCCTGTTTTTCGAGGGCCTCCCAAAAATCTTTTTCGCTCTCCTTCCAATTGGGGCCAAAGCGTTTTTCATAATAATCGCCCATTCGTTCCAGCCAATTGTACCAGTGGTTTTCGCCCTTTTCCCTGGCTTCCAAAACGTCCACCAATATGGATTCGATTTGGACTATCTTTTCCTTTGGAACAAAAAAGGCGGCGCCTTTTTTATAGGATTTAATGGTATCCTCAATGGTCAGGGCGTGGGCCGTCAACATAACCGCCACCAGGTTCTTCTCAGAAGCGATTTCCAGAAGCCCATAGCCATTGACACCCATGATATCCAGGATGACCATATCGAAACTACCGGACATCATCCGTTCTTTGGCCTGATCAAAAGAAGCGGCCCGAACCAGTTCGCACATGCTCAGAAGGTCTTCAAGTGTTTCCAGAACATCCAGCTCATCATCAACGATGAGGATCTTTTTTCCTTGCAATGGGTTTTTTTCCGCCATGGCTACCCCCTTCGCTGATAAACCATTTTCCTGATTTCTTGACTTCAAAATGACATTCATCCCTATGCTTTTAGTGTTCGAATATTTCGACTCTGCAAAATGTATAGATCGCCATTCGCATAGGCCCATTCAATGTCCTGAGGGGACCCACCAAACAGTTCATCAATTTTAAGGCCGATCCTTCCCAGCTCCTCAGCCTGACCATCGGAAAGGGTGATCGCGTCCATTTTATCGGGGGCCACCGCCATTTCTTTTCGGCCGTAACCTTTTTCCTCGTCAAAGGTTATAATGAGTGTCTTTTTGGAAATCTTCTTGTCTTTTAATTTCAAGGGGGACTTGCTCAGCAGATAAAAATCATTCATGGATTTTCCGGATACCACGGATTCTCCCAGCCCCCAATTGCTCTCGATGACAATCTCATCCCTGTTGCTGCTGATGGGATTGGCCATGAACAGTACGCCGGCGATCTCCGAATGCACCATTTTCTGTACAATGGGCGCAATCAACCCCAGATGATGTTCCACGTTTTTGTGGTGGCGTGTGAGGGTAGCCCGTGTGGTCCACAGGGATGCCCAGCACTTCCGGATATGTTCGATGATCTCTTCTTCCCCTTTGAGGTAGTGATAGGTGTCCATCATACCGGGAAAAGATGAGATGGCGCTGTCTTTAACCGCCACCGAAGAACGAACAGCAACGAAAGGCGGCTCCGGATCTTCAAGAATCTTTACAGCCGCACTAATTTCCTGATGCAGATCAGCCGGTATTTCAACGGCTGAGATCAGCTCTCTGATTTCAGCGGTTTTTTCATCCATACCGCCAAAATCCTCATAATTAAAACCAGCGACTATTTCGTCAATTCTGGGTTGAAGACTGCATTCCTTAATGAGATAGGGAAGGGCGTCACTGGTCACGCAAAAACCTGGCGGCACATTGAAGCCAGCGTGAGTGAGTTCGCCCAAGTTGGCGGCTTTTCCTCCCGCTTCCTGGATGTCCTTCTTGCTCATTTCCTCAAATTTCTTTACCAGCTTTGCCATTGCTCCCCCCGGTTTATTACCATGATTAGCAGATCGATTTGTTGAGCCGAGATTGCCCTTCTAAAGAGCAAAAGCTGTGCCAAAAAATATTACCCCCGTATCCTATTGATATTTCACCATAATAATGCAATTTAATCGCAAAATATAGATATCATTAGACTTCTGCATAAACCTTCTAAATTATTTAATTTTTCAATACAAAAAACTGCATCATAACTGTTGCATGCAACATTTCCATCATGCCGCAAAGAATGCTTGCCTGCTGATTCTACCCTACCGACGACAAGGTCAGAGGTTTTGCATATCAGACAGTTACAGAAAGGCGTTAGGTTGAGAACACAGACAGGCTAGTGCGGAAGGGATTTATTGGACCAATTTATGCAGTCATCAGGGGATTTAGCAAAACAAAAAGCCGGTTTAAAAAACCGGCTTCAGTGCTTCCATAATAATCAGCGCTCGATTTCTAGGCTGCCTTCTCCAACTTCACAGCACACACCTTGAGTTCGGGGATTTTGGCGATTGGATCAAACGCGGGGTTGGTAAGGATATTGGCATTGCTTTCCAGGAAGTGAAAAGGGAGGAACAAAACGCCTGCACCCACACGATCGGTCACCGTCGTCCTGACATTGAGCTCTCCCCGGCGGGAAGAGACCGTGACCTCTTCCCCTTCGGAAACACCTAAGGTTTCAGCATCCTCCGGGTTTAGTTCCAGGAACCCTTCTCTGATCTCCGCATCCAGCTGCGGGCAGTTCCGGGTCATGGTGGCCGTATGATAGTGCGCAAACACTCGCCCCGTGGTCAACCAGAAGGGATACTCCGCATCCACAACTTCCGCGGGCGGTTTGTAGGGTATGGCATGAAATAATCCCTTGCCCCGGGCAAAAGCGTCTTTGTGGAGGAATTTGGTCCCGGGATGATCCCGATCCGGGCAGGGCCATTGCAGTCCTTCACCCTCAAGACGATCATAAGCGATACCGCCATACGATGGGGTTAGCGTGGCAATTTCATCCATAATGGCCGTAGGCGATTCGTAGTTCATTTCATAACCAAAACGGTTTGAAACATCAGAGATGATTTCCCAGTCGGCTTTGGCATCTCCCGGAGGATCCACCGCCTTTCGAACGCGCGTCACCCGCCGCTCCGTGTTGCTGAAAGTGCCGTCTTTTTCGGCAAAACAGGCACCGGGCAGCACCACATGGGCCAGTTCCGCGGTCGGCGTCATGAAAATATCCTGAACCACCAGCAGTTCCGCCTTTTTTAGGGATTTCTTCACATGAATCATATCCGGATCGCTTTGAACCGGGTTTTCACCCACGATGTACATGGCTTTGACGGAGCCGTCATCCAAACCGTCCATCATTTCGGGAATGGTACGGCCGATCTGGTCGGACAACTCCGCGGCCCAGGCATCTGAGAATTTCTTTTGGGAATCAATGGTGGTCACCGGCTGATATCCTGGATACACATTGGGGAGTCCCCCCATGTCGCAGGCGCCCTGAACGTTGTTCTGCCCCCGCAATGGATTTACGCCGGTAGACTCCCGCCCGATATTGCCGGTGAGCATGGCCAGGTTGGCCAGGCTCTTCACATTGTCCACGCCGGTGGTATGCTGGGTAATCCCCATGCAGTAGATGATGGTTGCGGTTTCCGCCGTGCCGAAATATTCCGCCGCCTTCACAATATCTTCCGCCGGTACCCCGGTGATTTCGGCGGTTTTTTCCGGGGTATATTCTTCAATGACTTTTCGGGTCTCCTCAAACCCTTCGGTGCGTTCCTCGATAAATTTAGGATCGTGCCAGTTATTCTTCAGAATCACATGCATCATACCGTTTAAGAGCGCCGCATCGGTTCCCAGATTCTGTCTCATATAGAGGTCCGATTCCGACACCAGTTGAATTCTTCTGGGATCGGCAATCACCAGTTTAGACCCTTTCTGCTTGGCCCTGAAAATCCGGGAGGCCACCAGGGGATGGCTCGATGTGGTATTGCTCCCGATGACAAAGATACATTCGGAATCCTGGATTTCATCAATGGAATTGGTCATGGCGCCACTTCCGAACGCCGCGGCAAGACCTGCCACAGTGGAAGAGTGTCAGAGACGTGCACAGTGGTCCACATTATTGGTGCCAACCGCGGCGCGTGCGAATTTCTGGAAAAGGTAGTTCTCCTCGTTGGTGACTCTGGCGGAGGTAAGGAAGGCAAGGGCATCCCCGCCATGGGATTCTTTAATGCCCTTCATCTTCTCCACCGTGTAGTCCAGCGCTTCATCCCATGAAACCGCCACCAGTTCGCCGTCTTTTCGAACCAGCGGCCTGGTCAGCCGTTTCGGGCTTTGAATGAATTCATGGACATTCCAGCCTTTAATACAGAGTTTCCCCTGGCTGACCGGATTGGTCTTGCAGGGAATGGTATCAATCACCTGACCGTCAAGTACCTCCAGATAAAAACCACATCCGCAACCGCAATAGGTGCAGGTGGTCAGCACGGTCTTATAGTCCATGAGTACTCCTCTCTTTTCTCTATACTTCAGTACCGACGCCCAGCATGTTCAAAGGAGATTTTCCTTTGGTGTATCCGGGACGATACTGGAATTGGTCGTCAATGATATCCGCTACTTTCTTATACAGGGTGCGCAGGGGGATGTCCGCCGGACATGCTTCATTGCATAGCCCGCAATCGATACAGCGGCCCACCATGTGGATGGCCCGCGTCAAGTGAAAGACAGGAATTTCAGGCGGAATGGCGCCCGTTGTCACCAGGTTGTCATCTTCCAATGCGCATTCCTTACAGAAACACATGGGACACACATCCCGGCACCCATAGCATTTGATGCACCGGGAAAAGACATCGCTCCAGTAGTCGAAGCGCCCCGGCAGATCGAGGTGGTCGACTTTGGCCACGGAAAGCGCCTCCACCCCTTCTGTTTTTTCCCCTTCCACAAATTCATCGGGAAACGGTGTCTTGCACTCGCAATAGGCCGCCAGCATGGGCGGACAAGCCACACCCACGGTCACCACGTTATCCTGCTTTAGTTGATTCCAGGTGAAAAGGGATTTCAGCCCTCGCTCATCACAGCCCCGCACCAGGACGCCAAAGGTCTCATCCGGATATTTCAGGGCAATGTGTATGAGTTGTTTGTTCAGAGAATACCGGGTATCTCCAGGCTGTTCCCAATCCCCCACCATCAGATGATCCAGATCCTTTTCATCGGTGAAAAGGTGTGGACCGATGTGGCCATATTTATTGCTCAAGCCCAAGAAACCACTTATTTTTCCTGAACTTAACAGTTCTTTGACCTTGTTTCTTACATTTTCACTCATGGAAATATCCTAATCCTAAAGCGGCAAGCCGCAGTTTTAAGTTTTAGGTTTCAAGTTTTAAGTTTATCGATTCCGCCAACGGCATCAGGCCGCAAGAAGCGCCGCTCTTTCCGGCTGCTTCAACGGCGATGGACCCATCGCTTTGAGACTGTCGATGAAATCGATGACTTCGTGGGCAAACTCCGGCCCCTCGGCCGATGAGATCCATC
>CAYSFQ010000009.1:8758-14211 GCA_964430575.1 uncultured Desulfobacteraceae bacterium | reverse complement strand
ATGAAATCGATGACTTCGTGGGCAAACTCCGGCCCCTCGGCCGATGAGATCCATCTGGATCGAAGCCGGTCCGACTCGATTCCCACAAAAGCCAGCAGCTCTCTTAAAAAACTGATCCTCTTTTTGGTCGCGTAATTACCATACAGGTAATGGCAGTCGCCCAGGTGTCACCCACCCACAAAAACGCCGTCCACGCCCTGTTGAAATGCCCTCAGGATATGGTGAGGAGACACACTACCAGAACACATCACCCGAACAGTCCTGATGTTCGTTGGATACTGCAGTCGACTAACCCCAGCCAGGTCAGCAGCGGCGTATGCTCACCACGTACACAAAAAGCAAACGATTTTGGGTTCAAAATTAACGTCACTCATAATTCATCCTCGTAGTATTAAAAGAAGCGATTAGCCGTTAGCGATTAGCCGCTAACAACTAATTGCTAACAGCTAAAGGCTTTCCTAGCATACCGCCTTGATCTGGCTCAGCAACTGCTGCGGTTTGTAACCCTTCAGCATGGCGCTCTGGGAAGGACATGTGGAGGCACAACACCCACAGCCCTTGCAAAGGATCCGGTTCACTTCGCAGATCCCTTTGTCGGGTAGAAATTGTATGGCATCATATGGGCACATCTCTACACAACCCAGGCATCCCACGCAGGTATCCGCATTGATCTCCGCCACGATGGCGCTGGTGACCAGTTTGTCTTTGAAAAGGATTGTACCGATCCTTGATGCCACCCCCAGGCCCTGAGATGTGGCCTCTTCCACATTGGCGGGATAACGGGCGGAGCCGCAAACGAATATGCCGTCCGTTGCAAAATCCAGCGGCCGCAATTTGGCATGGGCTTCCATAAAGAAATTATTCTGGTCGATGGGCACCCTCAAGAGTTTGGACAGATCCGGTGCGTCTTCCCGTGGGACCAGAGGCGTCGACAGGACCACCAGATCGCAGGGAACGTTTTCGGTGTCTCCGGTGAGCACCTGAAAAAAACTAACCTCCCCATCTTTGACTATCGGAGGTTGCTCAGGATCATAGACGTCAAAACGGACTCCCATTCCCCGCGCATCCCACAGCATCTGCTCTTTTTCAGTGCCGTACATCTGCATGTCCCGATAGAGCACATGCACATGGGCATCGGGATTTCGTTGTTTGATAAACTGCGCATTCTTGACCGCAGTCTGGCAGCAGATGCGGGAACAATATTTTCGGTCTTCGGAACGGGCGCCCACGCATTGAATCATTACCACCCGCTGAGCATCGAACGTGCCTTCAGAAAACCGCTCTTCCAGTTCCGCCTGGGTAATGACATGTTTTCCGTCATATCCGTAAAGGCCCTGCGGCACCCAAGGCAGCGCCCCGGTTGCCACGGCAATGCATCCCACCAGTTCATCCACAGTGGAACCATCCGCCTGACGAATGCCGATTTCGTAATTGCCGATATATCCGCCCACCGTTTCCATTTCGGCGTTCAGATAGATCTTCACATTCGATTTTGCACCAACGCTTTCCACCAGGGCAGCCACACGATCGGACGCTTTCTCTCCTCCGAACAGGCAATCGACCCGGTTCAGGAAGCCCCCCAGTTCGGACGCTTTTTCCACCAGAACCACATCAAGGCCCATATCCGCCAGGGTCTCCACGGCGGAAAGACCTGCCACGCCGCCACCTATTACCAGTACCCGCGGGGTTAAATCGGCCTCGATCTCCTCCTGCGGCTCAAGGAACGCCGCTTTGGCCACGGCCATGCGCACCAGATCCTTGGCTTTTTCGGTACCGGCTTCATTGTTTCCCATGTGCACCCACGAACACTGGTCGCGGATGTTGGCCATTTCAAACAGGTATGGGTTCAGGCCTGCCTGGGCGCAAGAACTGCAAAAGAGCGGCTGGTGGGTTCGAGGGGAGCATGACGCCACCACCACCCGGTTCAGATCATTTTCTTTGATGCCGTTGATGATCTCCGCGATGCCGGCTTCAGAGCAGGTGTAGAGATTCTCTTTGGCGAACACGACTCCGGGAAGAGTGGCGGCGTAACGGGTTACTTCCGGGCAATCCAGATGTCCGGCGATGTTTGACCCGCAATCGCAGATAAACACGCCGATCCGTTGGGTTTCCGCCGTTTCCCTTTCTTTTTTAATTTGGGCAATTTGGGATTGTTTTTCTTCTTTCTTATGGCTCATGCTGGCAGACTCCTTCATGATGCTTTGCGCATTTCAGCTCTCATCACCGTCCGCGCCGCTCGGGCGGCGGCTCCGCTGGCCTGGGCCACGGATTCCGGGATATCAATGGGGCTGTGCGCACAACCACAGGCAAAGATACCGGGTCGGGTTGTGTCCATGGGTTGCGACGGGTCGGTTTTGAAAAAACCAAAAGGGCTCAGCTCAATGCCGAGAATTTCCGCCAATTGGGGGTTCCCGCTGGAGGGGGCGCAGGCCGTGGCCAGGACCACCAAGTCAAAAGCCTCGCTCTTGACCTGGTTCTCGCGGGTGTCCTCGTAGGTCAAAACGGGGTTGTGGTTGGGCCCCTCGTTGATCTCGGCGATCCGTCCCCTGACATAGGTGATGCCGGACTGATCGCCACCCCGCACCTTATATTCCTCAAAGCCTTTTCCCACGGCGCGAATATCCATGCCGAAAATGGTTGAGGTGGTTTCCGGCTCATGTTCTCTGGCAATAATCGCTTCCTTGATGGAATGCATGCAGCAGTAACCGGAACAAAAGGGGTAGAATCGAAAATCCCGGGAACCCACGCATTGAATAAAGGCCAGTTTTTTGGCGACTTGAAATCCCTCAGCCCGGGCTTCGAGCTTTTCGAGGGGTTCTTCAATGGTCAGATGCTTTTCATATTTCTGTGCCCATTTCTCTCTGTCTTTATCGTCTTTAAATTCGCCTTTCTGAAATTTAACGTAGAAATCAGCGGACGATTCACCAAACTTTTCTTCCAGCTTGTTCAGCTGTTTCAGCGATTTTCCATGGGCTTTTTTCAGGGTCTCAATCTCCGCTTCAACCGCTAGATCCGATGGGCGATCCAGATGGCCGCCGGTGGGACCGCTGGCACTCAGCAATCTTTCGAACTCAATGGCCGTCACCACATTGGGAATTTCACGATACTGGTATTCGGGAATTCGCGATGGATCAAACACGTCATAACCGGAAGCCACAATAACAGCCGCCACATCCAGTTCAAGGGTCCGGTCCTTCTGGTCAAAATTAACGGCGTCAGCTTGGCAGACCTTGGCGCAGATACCGCACTTTTTGCCGTTCAACTGCCGACAGTGATCTGGATCAATGGTGTGGGTGGAGGGAATCCCCTGTGCAAACCAGCTGTAGATGGCCCGACGGGTTCCCAGGCCCTCTTCAAAGAGATCGGGTATGGCGGTGGGACACTTCTCCTTGCACGCGCCGCAGCCGGTGCACTTGTCTTCGTCCACATAACGGGCCTTCCGGTTGATGGTAGCCTTGAAATCGCCTTCTTCCCCTTTGACTTCCAGCACTTCGGAATAGGCGAGAAGTTCGATGTTGGGATGTCGACCGACATCCAGCATTTTAGGCGAAAGGATTCAGATGGCGCAGTCGTTGGTGGGAAATGTCTTATCCAGTTGCGCCATTTTCCCGCCGATACTGGGCAATCGTTCCACCAGGTGGACCTTGAACCCCATTTCGGCCAGATCCAATGACGCCTGGATCCCGGCAATGCCGCCCCCAATTACAAGAATATCCTTACTCACGGTCATTCTCCTATTATCTCCAGGTTTTCACGCAAAGCCGCCAAGACGCAAAGGGTTTTGATCTAACAGACCTTAAATGAACATCCTTTGCGACTTTGCGTGAGACTAATCTACTAAGCCGCCTCCTTCATGGCGGGTCCCAGTGTACGGACCTCTTCCGTGAATTCTCTGGCCACCTCGGCGAAGCGAGTGCCTTCGGCCGAGGAGATCCACTCGAGTCTGAGTCTTTCCGGGTCAATGCCCAGGATTTTGATCAACTCCTGTGTCAGATTAAACATCTTTTCCGCTTTTACATTACCATCCAGGTAATGACAGTCTCCGAAGTGTCACCCGGCCACCAGAACGCCATCCGCACCCCGTTGAAACGCTTTGAGAATAAAATTAGGGTTTACCCTGCCCGAACACATCACCCGGATAATTCTCATATTGGGCGGATATTGAAAACGGCTTACCCCTGCCAGATCAGCAGCAGAATAGGCACACCAGTTGCACGCAAATGTTACAATTTTGGGATCAAACGCTTCAGTCATAAAAAACTCCATTCGGATTGCGAATTGTCATCAATCATCAATCAACAATCATCAATCTAAAGCCGCATCCACCATGGTTAACACTTCTTCGTCATCATAATGGAAGATATCGGCCGCCCCCGTGGGACATGCCGCGGCACAGGCGCCGCACCCCTTGCAAAGAGCCGCCTGCACCCGGGATACCTGACCACCCGCCTCTAAATCCACCAGGCCGATGGCGCTGTAAGGGCAGGCCTCCTCGCACATACCGCAACCGATGCAGTACTGTTCATTCACATGGGAAACCACCCCTTCCACAGAGAGCTCTTCCTTACTGAGAACCACAGAGGCTCTGGATGCAGCAGCTTTGGCCTGGGCCACGCTCTCTTCAATGGGTTTGGGGTAATGGGCCATGCCTGCCAGGAAGATTCCTTCCGATGCGAACTCGACGGGTCTCAGCTTGGCATGGGCTTCCATAAAAAAACCATCTTCATTCACGGAGAGCTTGTACATCTGGGCCAGGCTTTCGTTATCCCGGGGGACAATCGCGCTTGCCAGCACCAGCAGATCAGGGCTCATTTGAATTTCCCGATCAAGGATATGGTCCTTGATTGTCACCACCAGCTGATCTCCCTCTTTTTGGACCCGCGGTTTGTTCTCCAGGTCGTACCGAATGAAGATTACACCCTTTTCTCTGGCCTTGCGGTAAAGTGCTTCCCGTTGTCCGTAGGTCCGGATGTCCCGATACAGAACAAAAACATCCATGTCGGGATTGATCTCTTTCAATTCCAGGGCTGATTTGATGCTGTGGGTACAACAGACCTTTGAGCAATAGGGCCTCTCCGGCTCCCTGGACCCCACACACTGGATCAACACTGCGGAATTGGCTTTTTTCACCCGGTCGTCCCCGGTCATTAAAGCGGCGTCAAAATCCAGGTGGCTCAACACCCGATCATCGTCGCCGTAGAGATATTCATTGGGTTTAAGTTCTTCGGAACCCACCGCCACCACCACGGCACCATGTTTCAGGGTTATATCGGCCCCGTTGTTCGAAATGGTGGTTTCAAAATTGCCCACAAACCCTGACGCATCCTTGATGGCAGTCTCTTTGTAGACATCAACCAATGGATGATTCTCCACCTGCTGAACCATTCCCCGCACAGCGTCGGAAATCTTGTCTCCCCGCCAGGTCTCATTGAGCATCAGGGCATTGCCGCCCA
>CAYSFQ010000009.1:5548-8658 GCA_964430575.1 uncultured Desulfobacteraceae bacterium | reverse complement strand
GAGCACTGGTTGCGGATATTGGCCATTTCAAAGAGATACTTGTTGAGCCCCGCATCCCGCATGGTTTCCTGGAACAGGGGTTCATGGGTCCGAGGGGTGCAGGCCGCCACAACAACGCGGTTCAACCCCTCGCGCTCAATAACCTCCCGCATGACATCCTGGGTATCCTGGGAACAGGTAAAGAGGTTTTCGTCCACATAGGCCACCCCCGGAAGGGTCTTGGCATATTCCGCCACCTCAGGCACATTGACAATTCCGCCGATATTGGTACCGCAATTACACACAAAGACCCCGATGCGCGGTTCTTCCTGGGAAACATCCCGCTCCTCGGGGTAGCTCCTCTCTTTTACCTGGGTTCCCCGGGCCGCTGAAAGCTTTCCTTTGGCGTCGCAGGCCGCAGCGCTGGCTTCCATAACGGAAATGGGAATATCCTTGGGCTCCTGAAACGCACCGCACACATAAATGCCGCGTCGTGATGTCTCAACCGGGTTGAACACACTGGTTTCCACGAAATTGTCGGCATCCAGCGCCACTTCCAGGTTTTCGGCCAGTTCCACCAGGGTAGCTTGGGTTTCAAGGCCGACAGAAAGCACCACCAGGTCAAATTGCTCTGATTGCATGGACCCGTTTTCATCCACATATTCCAGGATGGGGTTGTGGGTCTCGCTATCTTCCGCGACTGAATGAATCCGGGATCGGATAAACCGAACCCCTTGCTCATCCCTGGCACGGTCATAGTAGCGCTCAAAATCCTTTCCATAGGTCCGCATGTCCATGAAAAAGATGGCCGCATCCAGTTCGCTGGCTGCATGTTCTTTGGCGATCACCGCCTCTTTCACCGCATACATACAGCAAACGGAAGAACAATAGGCATGATCGCAACGATTGGTGTCCCTGGACCCCACGCACTGCAACCAGGCAATCTTTTTGGGCTCCTGACCGTCAGACGGCCGCTGCAGGTGCCCCATAGAGGGCCCTGTAGCACTCAGGATGCGCTCAAACTCCATGCTGGTGACCACGTTGGGAAAGGTGGCATAGTGATAGGTGTCATACTGTCCGGGATCATATGGCTGAAAGCCGGGGGCCAGGATGACTGCGCCCACGTTGAGGGATAACCTGTTCACCTGCTCGTCATGGGTTTTCAGGGTTACAGCCTCAGCCTTGCATGCTTTGACACACTCGTAGCACTCGCAGCATCCGCCGCAATTGAGGCACCTGGCCGCCTCGGACCGGCCGGTTTCTTCATCCACCAGCAGGCTCACTTCTTTAAAGCCGGGAAGCCTCTCCTCCACAGGAAGTGTGGGAACCCGCATTCGGTTCAGGGTCGGTGCATCGTCGGGAATCTCAACCCAGTTGGTGCCTACGGGCGGTTCGTCCTGCCATTCGGTGGGCAGTTCTTCGCCTTGGAGATATTTGACCATATATCCGGCCGCCCGCTTTCCGGCTTCAACCGCCTCGATCACCGTAGCAGGGCCGGTAATAACGTCACCGCCAGCAAAAACGCCCGGGATACTGGTTTGCAGTGTCTCGCCGTTAACCTTCAGAAGATTCCACTTGGACACTTCCGCTTTAAGTCTCTCATCCAGGAAGTTCAGGTCGGGTTCCTGTCCGATGGCGGGAATAATGTGGACCGCCTCAATAAAAAACTCCGAATCTGCAATGGGGATCGGTTTTCGTCGGCCGGTGGTGTCGGCGGCGGTGAGCCGGGTCCGAATGCACTCGATGCCCGCTGCTTTGCCGTTTTCCTCTGCGATTCCGATGGGCGCCACCAGAAAATGGATTTTGATCCCTTCCTTTTCGGCTTCCTCTATCTCCTCCGGCTCAGCCAGCATCTCCGTTCGTGAACGCCGGTAAATGATATGGACTTCATCGGCCCCCAGCCGCAATGCAGTCCGGGCGCCATCAAGGGCTGAATGACCACCCCCGACAATAACGGCCTTACCTTGAAGTTCTGTTATGTTACCCAGCTCCACATCCGTAAGGAAACCGGTTACATCCCGAACCCCTTCCGTTTCCTCACCCGCAAGATGCAGTTTCAAACCTTTCCAGGCGCCGGGACCCAGGAAAATCGCTTTCGCACCATGGGCCTGGAGTTCTTCCAGGGTAACATCTTTCCCGATGGCCGTATTCGTATGGATTTCGATGCCATAACGTTTCAGATTCTCGATTTCATTGTCCAGGACCGCCCTGGGGAGGCGATGCGCAGGAATGCCGTAACGCATCATACCGCCGGCTTCAGGCATGGCCTCGTAAACGCTCACCTTATATCCTTCAAGCGCCAGAAAATAAGCAGCCGTAAGACCAGCGGGTCCGGAACCCACAACAGCGACCTTTTCCTTTTTTATCTCTATTTCGGGCACCGGGATTTCCTGTAGATTGGTCCGGTCGGCTGCCACACGCTTCAGTTCCCGTATGGATATGGGTTCATCCATTTCCAGACGCCGGCAGCTCTTTTCGCAGGGGTGGGGGCATACGCGTCCCAGCACTCCGGGCAGGGGTAGATCCCGCATGATGATTTCTACGGCTTCCCTGTATTTGCCCTCCTTCACCATCTGGACATAGCCTTGGACATTCAGGTTGGCCGGACAGGCCATTCTGCACGGCGCCAGATCCAGTTTCTCAATGGCAAAGCCTCCGGGAATGGCCTGAGCATAGGGCTTATAGGTGGCCTTACGGTCCACCAGCGCCATATCATATTCGCTGGGCCGTTCAACAGGGCATACCTCTGTGCAATCCCCGCATGCGGTACAAACATCGGGGTCAATATATCGCGGCGTTTTGGTGAGTGTTACTTCAAAGTTTCCTTCTTCCCCATTCACTTCATCCACGTCTGAACAGGTGTGAAGCTCGATATTGGTGTGCCGGCCGACCTCGACCAGTTTCGGAGAAATAATTCACATGGCGCAGTCATTGGTGGGAAACGTCTTGTCCAGCTGGGCCATCACACCACCGATGGCCGGTGATTTTTCCACCAGATGAACGTAAAACCCCGCATCCGCCAGGTCCAGGGCCGACTGCATGCCGGCGATACCACCGCCGACCACCATCACGGCGCCTTGTACTTTTTGATTTTTCTCTGATTTCATATAACGACTCCTCAATCCGCAATT
>CAYSFQ010000009.1:2068-5448 GCA_964430575.1 uncultured Desulfobacteraceae bacterium | reverse complement strand
CTTGTACTTTTTGATTTTTCTCTGATTTCATATAACGACTCCTCAATCCGCAATTAAAAGCCGATCATTCACCGCTGAGGTGCTCTGAAAGATAGGCATAAATATCCGTGATGTTGAGATCCATCTCCGCCGTACGCTGAGCACAGGTGAAATGGATCTGGCATTTGGGACAGGCCGTGACCATGGTCCCGCTTCCCGTATCAAGCGCCTCCTGAAGCCGTTCCAGCCGCATGGCCTTTGAACAGTTGGCACACTCCATCCACGCGCTTGTCCCGCAGCAAAGGGCATTTGCCCTGTTCCGACCCATTTCCACGAGGGTTACGTCCGGAACGCTTTTTAACAGGTCCCTCGGGGCCTCGTAGATCCCGGCACCCCTTCCCAGACGGCAGGGATCGTGAAATGTAACGGCTCCGTTTGAAGAAGGTGTAAATTCAAGGCCGGATGCAGGCAGTTCACGGGCCAGAAATTCGGTCATGTGCAACACTTCGAAAGGGAGGGCGCCCAAATGTTTCGTATATTGATTTTTGAATGTGGCATATCCCTCAGGGCAACTGAACAGGACCGTCTTTGCCCCGGAAGACTTAATCACTTCCAGGTTCCGTTCCGCCAGCTTTCGGAATGTCTCTTCATTACCGCTGACGAGCGCGTCATGGCCGCAACACCGTTCTTCATTGCTGATGACGGGTGTAATGCCCATGCGGTTCAGCAATTTGAGAACGCTTCGCGCACTCGCGAGGGGGGACAATTCCAGGTATTGGAATACCACTTCAAAATACGGCAGACACCCCACAAAATAAAAAACATCCCCCGATTCCCCGAAATCTCCCACCCCTTCGGCCCAGGCAGTTCGATTCTGGGTTCGATCGTTTAATTGAAGTTCGGCCACACACTGCATAATCCCATGGTGGCTTTCCTGGGGAAGATTTCCTGCGTCCCGCGCTTTCTGTCTGAGGAAACGTACAAATTCAGGAAAGTCGATTTCAACCGGACATCGTGTGCTGCACCGGGCGCAACCGAGACACGCCCAGAGGCCGGGATCAAGGTATGGCTCTCCGGCGGGGTCCCTCAACGCCTTTTTGATCATCTGTCTCGGTGAAAAGGTTGGAAGCACTTTGTTGACCGGGCAGCTCCCGGTGCATACGCCGCATTCCATACAATAATCTATCTGTTTTTCAGTCAGTTGCATTGTCTGTTCCGCTTTTTATGGTATAGGTAAATGACAGGGCTGAAATCCAAACAGGTTCCGGATTGAATCCTGCCCAACTATTTTAGAAGACTATTTATCTGTTGATAACCAGGTTTGTCAAGGAAAAACCCTTGGGTTCAGAAAGTGATCAGGGCGGCCCATATTCCACACAGATCCATGGTGAACGGGTTTCATCGATCGCTTTTCCAAGAAATTTTCAGGAATATATAAATTTTCCTTGACAAAGCGGGCATGTATAAATAGAAGTTTCTGTTTCAGAGGTTTTCGACAGCCGACTCCGCCATAGTGGCTACGAGGATTGGCTTTTTTTATGGCTTAATGCGCTTGAAGCTTTATCAGCCCTCAAAATATGGACACTCGATTATGACAAAAAAGACAAAAAAAGGAAAAATAACGATCAACAGGGAACGATGCAAAGGGTGCCATATATGCATTGAAACCTGTCCGAACGACATGATCGAAGTGGACGAGACCCCGAATAAAAAGGGATACTCGCCTGCTCGATACAAGGAAAACGTACCAGAAGGCGAAAAGGGATGTATCGCGTGTAAACAATGCGCCACGGTCTGTCCTGAAGTAGCGATTGAGGTGTATCGTGCCCAGTGAGAAAATGTTAATGAATGGTTCCCACGTCGTTGCAGAAGCGGCCGTCCGAGCCGGCTGCCGCTACTACTTCGGTTATCCCATCACGCCCCAGAATGAACTGCCCGAGTATCTTTCCGCCAGGATGCTAGAGGTTGGGGGTACTTTTATACAAGCGGAGAGCGAAATCGCCTCCATCAATATGGTCCTTGGTGCCTCCGTTGCGGGCGGCCGGACCATGACCAGTTCTTCTTCGCCCGGGGTTTCCCTGAAACAGGAAGGCATCAGTTATATGGCCGGTCAGGAACTTCCGGCCGTTATCATTAATATGATGCGCGGCGGCCCCGGCCTGGGTAACATCGCCCCGTCCGCGGCGGATTATTTTCAGGCCACCCGGGGCGGCGCCCACGGCGACTACCGTACCCCGGTTTTGGCGCCCGCCGGCTGTCAGGAATTGGCCGACCTGACCTCTGTTGCCTTCGACATTGCAGACCAATATCGAACCCCCGTCTTATTGATGGGGGACGGTCTGATGGGGCAGGTCATGGAGCCCGTGGTCTTTCCCGATTTTATCGAGCTTGAAGATCTACCCAAGAAGGACTATATCCTTGATGGATGCAAAGGCCGCCCCCCCCGGGCCCTTTTCTCCATGCTTCTTCAAGATGGCCAACTCCACAAACACAACCTGCACTTGAAGGAAAAATATGACCAAATCACCGCCAATGAATTGAGATGGGAAACCAAAGTCCAGGACGACGATGATATGATCATCGTGGCTTACGGCTCGGCGGCCAGGATTGCCGAAAGTGCCATTGAAGAATTGAAAGCCGAAGGCCTGAACGTGGGCCTGTTCCGACCCATTACCCTGTGGCCCTACCCCATGGCGGCCTTGCGGGAACTGACCTCAAAAGTGTCCAAAGTAGCCGTATTCGAGCTGAGTATGGGCCAAATGGTGGAAGACGTGGTACTCTCCGTGGGCGACAGGGCCGAAATTAATTTTTACGGCGTGCCCGGCGGCATCATCCCGACCCCGGCGGACGTGGCCGATTTCCTGCGATCCGCTGCCCGCGGCGACGGAAAAATAGGCAGGAGGATAGACGTATGAGTGCGGAAGTAGCTTATAAAAAGATTTTTGGCTTTCCGGAATCCCTGAAAGACAACCCGACCCATTACTGCCCCGGTTGCGGCCATTCCATTGCACACCGTCTGGTGGCGGAGGTACTGGACGAAATGAATCTTCGGGAAGAAACAATCGGGGTTCCTCCTGTGGGTTGTGCCGTTTTAGCTTACAACTATTTCAATTTCGACATGGTTGAAGCCCCCCATGGCCGGGCTCTGGCGGTGGCCACGGGCATCAAACGGGTTCACCCTGACAAACTGGTACTGACCTACCAGGGTGACGGAGACCTGGCGGCCATCGGCACTGCAGAGACCATCCATGCTGGCAACCGAGGGGAACGGATTTCAACCATTTTCATCAATAACGCCATTTACGGCATGACCGGAGGGCAGATGGCCCCGACCACCACATTGGGACAAAGCGCCACCACAACACCCGGGGGCAGGGATCAACGGCGTCACGGCAATCCCA
>CAYSFQ010000009.1:0-1968 GCA_964430575.1 uncultured Desulfobacteraceae bacterium | reverse complement strand
CAAAGCGCCACCACAACACCCGGGGGCAGGGATCAACGGCGTCACGGCAATCCCATCGACATCGCCCGGATGCTGGCCGTATCGAACGGCGTGGTATATGTGGAGCGGTGTGCGCTGACCACAATCAAGCAGATCAATCGGGCTAAGAAGGCCATCAAAAAGTCATTTCAATGCCAGCTGGACGACAAGGGGTTCTCCCTGGTTGAACTGCTCTCGCCATGCCCCACCAACTGGAAAATATCACCTAAGGATGCCTGGAAATGGGTAAATGAGGAAATGGTGAAAACCTACCCCTTGGGTGTGATCAAAGATATCACCGGCTATGAGGATAAAAAATGATTACCCGGACGACTTTTGCAGGTTTTGGCGGCCAGGGAGTTTTGCTCATGGGGTACGTTCTCTCCCACGGAGCAATGCATAAGGGTCTCAATATCACCTATTTTCCATCTTACGGCGCTGAGATGCGCGGCGGCACCGCCAACTGCTCGGTGACCGTTTCAGACAAGAAAATTGCATCCCCCGTGGCGTCCAACCCGGATGTGCTGGTGGCCATGAACGGACCTTCCCTGGACAAATTCGAACCCACCATCATCAAGGGCGGACTCATCTTTCTGAATTCATCCCTGATTCCGCAAGCACCGTCCCGCACGGACGTGGAGTATATTCAAGTGCCCATCGTGGAACTGGCCAAGGAAGTGGGAAACGCCCGCGGCGGGAACATGGTCATGATCGGAACGGTTTGCGCCAAAACAGGCCTTCTGTCCCTGGAAGAGACCATCAAGGGAATGCAGGCGGCCTTGAAAGGGAAGGATAAATTTTTCGAAGCCAATCAGAAAGCCATTGAACGCGGGTTTGCTTTCGCGAAAGACGGCAGGTAATCAGTTCTGATTCTTGCTTTTATATTGCTAAAAGCTCTTTCACCCTTTTTTGAATAAATTTCTCTGTCGTTTTTAATCGAAATGTTGATAGATTATATGTTGAATGTTTTTTGAATTCGAAATTTATCAGCTTTTGCAATTTTTCCTTCTGGTTTTTTGTGATTATTTCTTTTGAAAATGTCAAAAAATCCTGTGAATTCGCCATCAATCTTGTTTTGGCGTAAGCATCAATATCCTGCATATCATCTTCCATGGCGTAGTTAAAAAGTGATAAACCATGGTCAAATATCGGCGCCGTATCTATTATTGCGTTTGTGTTGTTTTCCACAATCAGTCCGAAGTTCTCAAAATGCCTGTCTTCATTACAGATAACCGCATCAAAAATCAGCATGTCCACCAGTGAATTGTAATGCATGTCACCCAGTGCCTTGTAATAATTTATAACGGCACGCCATCCCCCCTCAGTGACAATTCTACCGGTTGGGATATAGGATAGTTCTTTACTGGTAAACAATTCACACGTAGAGAAAAGTTGGCCTTTCCACTTCTTTAAATTGTATTTGACGGCATTCAATCCCATTGCCTCGGCAATTTGAAATGCATAAAACTCGGAATACGGCTCATTGCCCGTATTGGCAGCACCGGTAGAACCTGCCTTGTAAAGGATTATCCTGCCACTTATCCGGCGCCAGCATTTGGCAAGCATACCACCTGTTGTCAGCTCAGGAGTAGAAACAAACCCACTTCGTTGGGTATCGCCATAACCTGTGTAGGCAATTAAGGATAAGATCCGGTTGAATCGATTGTCATACAAATTGTATTTATCAAAAGATCCGGTAAATGTATCATCCACGATCCAGTAGCAATCATTCAATGACAACCCTTTACAGATATCGATGATGCCTTTGGTATCATTAACATTAAGTCCAAGTTTTGCGAGAAAACTTTGAACAAAGGCTCTATTTTTGGGGATAACCCGCCTTTTGAGCCATTTCAGCAGACCGTTATTTGTAAGTTCCAGGTCTATGGGAAAAAGAAAATTGCATCTATCATTACGCTCAATAATTTCTATGGATAGCCCCTCTATAGC
>CAYSFQ010000008.1:0-35303 GCA_964430575.1 uncultured Desulfobacteraceae bacterium | reverse complement strand
AAAGATTACATATGGTTATGGCAATTTCTTAAAAGCTTAACCGGACACTACTGAATCATGATATAACTTTGATAAATTTTAAACGTAGTTCCTAAAAAAGGAGGTTTGGTTATGAAAAGAACAGTATACGGGCTTGTAATTTCCATGATTCTTTTTTGGCTTTCCGGCGTGGGATTTGCCGATGGGATCCCCGGAGCAACGGATAAAGTGACAGGCGCCACTCTTTTGGTCCCCTTTTTTGAAGCGGGCGTCGATGTGGCAACGCATTCGCAGGATACCTTATTGGTTGTTTGGGCGGGATATAGTGGTGCAAAAATTCATTATCATGTATGGGATATTGACGGAAATGCTGTAGGCCTTTACGGTAACATGGATCTTGGTTCCATGGATAGCTGGAATACTTCAATGAGGGGTCTCATTAGTTCGGCCTCCACATCGGTAAAAGATGCGCTCAAAGATTCCACAGGCAATTATTATCGGGGGTTTGTTACCATTGATGTGGTCACGGCAGACACGACCCTGAATCCTAGAGAAACCGGCTATCCATTGGGTACCGGAAACTATCTTGAAGGGTGGATTTACTATGTTCGCATTGCCGAGGGTTCGTCAAACGGTCTCGCGATGATCCCCATAGAAGAGGTGGGAACCGGCGTGGCTTCCTTATTACATGGTTTCTATAGGGGCACCGATGGCAGGGAGGAAATTGATGCTGATGCAAGGAATTGTGCCGCTTTATTGGCAAGGGGCGAAAGTTGTGCAGGTGTTGACGATATCTATGAAATAAACTCGAGAGTTTTTCTTGACCCCACGTTTAACGCTTCCACTCGGATAATTCTGTTTTTGTGGAAGCCGGGTACAACGGAGGGTATTTCACCATGGTGTGATGTTGAGGGGTGTGACGCAACATACACATATAACCGCTACAACGAAAGCGGCGTTCAGGTGGAGGATACAACCGTTAGACTCGATCACGTGGTCAATGTCATCGACGTTTCCGGAACAGCCAATGGTTTTGTCTCCATATGGGACATCCCAGCCGGTGAGAGCAATTGGCAGGCATATGCCTTTTCCATAACCAGTGCTTCGCCTGCTTCTGGGCCATCTGCAAGCTGGGATGCGATTTTGGAATCCTACATAGATGTAACTCGTCCATAGCCATAAAGTTGTAAATCTATAAGTATTTGTAATTAATAAAGCAGCTTAGCAAATGTGACGGTCTGCAAAACCGTTATTCGCCGGTTCGAATCCGGTTGCAGCCTCCAGGAAAAACCAAAAGGACCGTAAGCAGAACAAAAGCTTGCGGTCCTTTTTTTGTATCTGGGGAATATGACCTATTTGGTCAGTGTGATGGCCACGTAGCCCCTGTTGCTTCTTAAAATATAAAGCGAAATAGTTTCTCCTGCCTTGAATTTTCCCAGTTCCTTTAAATATTGATCCACGTTATCCACGCCCTGATGATTGATCTCTTTAATGAGGTCACCCGGCAGCACGCCGGCTTTCTCTCCCTTGCTGTCCGGTTCCACTCCCACCACCATGACCCCATTTTCAGCCTGAAGCCGGAATTGCTGAATGATTTCAGGGGTCAGATTGGATACGGCAATGCCTAAGGGGTTCTTTTTTTCAATTTCAGGGCTTTCGGCGACCGTCACGGTCTCCGGCCTTTTTCCCAGTTCGATGGCGAATGTCTTCTCAGCGCCATTGCGCAGCACCAGGAGTTGGGTTTTCTGGCCCACGGGGGATTCAGCGATGGTGAGGCTTAATTCACGGCTACTGTCCACTTTCTTGCCATTAACTGCCAGTATGATATCCTTGGCGTGAATACCGGCTTTCTCTGCCGGATCACCGGGAAAAACCTTGGTGACCAGGACACCCGCATCCCCCTTGACACCATAATAGGCCTTCAATTCGTCTGTGAGGTCCTGAATGCCGATCCCCAGCCAGCCGCGGGTGACTTCACCTTTGGTCTGTAACTGCTCTATGATCCCCTTGGCCATGTTCACGGGAATGGCAAATCCGATGCCTTGGCCGCCGGCGATAATGGCCGTATTGATGCCCACCACTTTTCCTTCCATGTTAATGAGCGGACCGCCGCTGTTGCCCGGGTTGATGGAGGCATCGGTCTGGATAAAGTCATCATAGGGCCCCGATCCGATTACCCTCCCTTTGGCGCTGATGATGCCCACGGTGACCGTATGTTCCAGACCAAACGGGTTTCCGATGGCCATGACCCATTCCCCCACCTTGATATCGTCGGAATTGCCGAACTGGATACTGGGCAAGTTGCCGTCCGATTTGATTTTGATGAGGGCCAGGTCCGTGTTGGGATCCCGCCCTTTGATTTCCGCTTCAAACTCCCGTTCGTCCTTGAGGATCACCCTGATTTTATCGGCGCCCTCCACAACGTGATTGTTGGTGACGATGAAGCCGGACTGGTCAATAATAAAACCGGAGCCCAGGCTCCTTTGTTTAAATCCCTGGTTTGGACGGCCTCCGAAAAATTTCTCAAAAAAATCGTGAAAAGGTTCATTTTTGTTAAAGGGTCCCCCTTTGAAATGTGGATCTGTTCCCTTACGGCGGTTGCCGTTTTTTTCCGACCGAATATTGACCACGGCAGGGCTGTACTTTTCGGCCAGTTCTGAAAAATTGTCAGGGACCCATCGTATATGGCCCTGATTCTCAGCGGTTGCAGCATGGGTAACTGGAATTGAAAAGACCGACGTCATTGTAAACAGGGCGGCTATCAGAAAAACCAGACTCAATGCCATTGGTGCCGATGAAAACGTCTTTTTTCGTGTCATTATTTTCATGGTTTACTCCTTATTTTAGGTTTTGTTTATGTCAGATTCTCCGCCACCACTGTTGATTTTTTCAACGGTGGATTGAGGGAGAGACGTTTGCGTTTGATGATTGCCGTCTGTCGGCAGGACTGCACTAACCGCGTCTTCCGGTATCCATCCAGATTGACCATTTGCCTCTTTGATAAAGACATATCCTTCATAAGTATCGGCTAAATTAACCACTTTTCCGCTCTTTACAACGCCTGAATCGGCAGCCGAATCAAATGGGGAAACCCGAATCCGGGCGTTTTCACCGGTGATGACTCCGTGGTTCAGGTCTTCGGATTGAACGACCACGCCGGCCCCGGCCGCCATGAAGAGCAGCAAACAGAGGCAAACCATCATTTTCAGCACAGGCCCTCTGAGAATGCCGGGGCGAATCCCATTTACAAGGATCATCAGTGAAAAGGTGCACAAGGCAATAACGCCGGCCCATGTCCATCCGTTCAGGGTTAAACGATTGAAAAAAGTTTTCCAGGATGCTTGGTCGGGTATCACCAGACCGGCGTTTTTTCTGGCAAGCAACAGATTCGCCTCAATATCAATATTTCCCGGGTCCAGGTAAAGCGCCCTTTCGTAGTTCAGGATCGATTGGCCCATCTCATTTTTCATGTAATAGGCGTTGCTCAGGTTGTACAGGAGAGACGAGGTGTATCCCTCCCGGGCCAGAGCTGCCTTATAGTGCACAATGGCCTGATCGTAGTCCCCCTTTGCATAGGCCGCATTGCCCTGTGCAAAAAGATCCTGGCCCATGTTATTCTCCTCCGCCGTGTTCCCCAATGGCGCAAGCAAGGGCATCATGCCCAAAGCCAGGATAAAAATCAAGATGCTACCGCTTTTGCTCTTTTTAAATAAGCTCATTTTTTCTCTCCCCGAAAATATATTCCCCGGGTTCTCAGTGGCGAGATGCTGGCTGGGCTTGATTTAAATCCTTCAGCTCGTGAACCACCAGGTCTCGAAATTTTTGAAGTTCTTCCGGTCCGAATGACTGGCCTGAGTAGGCTGCGGCATCGGCCTTTTCAAATACTTTTGCCATGCCCGTCACATTGTCTCCCAAATGATGCTTGATTTCCGCCAGGGTAATGCTGTGCGGGGCCTGTCCCCAGATTTCCCCCAGTCGCTCCTGGGAGGCCGTTCTGCAGGCATCGAAAAATGCGGTTACATCGTGGGCCGTTATGGCCCGGTCCATTTTTCTGATAGCGTCACTGACTTTCTGTTTGACCTTCTTTTTGCGGATAATTCCAGGGTCATTCGACCGCTTTTTCTGACGGCGGCTGAAAAAAAGACCCAGGAAAATGGCACCCACGGGAAACCCCTGCGCGCCGATAAACCAGGGGTTTTCAACCAGCGGTCGCAGGCTTTTCACCGCGGGCCCCATTGCCACATGAATGGGCGCAAGATCATTGTTGAGAGGATCTTTCCCACCGGCGGGAACAGGTTTTTCGGGTTGGATCTTCTTCCCTGTCGCTTTGGCTGTAATTAATGGCTCGACCTGTCCTGAAGTCAAGGTCAGGGGGATCGCTTTCGTTTTCAGGGTGATATATTTTTCCTTTTCCCTATCAAAATAGGAGAAGGTGATCGGTGGAACCGTCTTGATAGATTCGTTCATGGGGATAATGGCTTGCTCAAAAGATTTTTCTCCGAAGTAACCGGCACTGTTCAGGGGTTTGAACGACGCTGATGGTCGATAGGTCTTCCATTCTTTATTCACATCCAGCACAGGTGCGGAGACGCGGTCAAAATTTCCAATCCCCTTGATGCGCATCTTGACGGTGATGGGATCTCCCACCATTGATTCTTGGGGCGTTGCTGTGGCGGATAATTTGAATTGACCCACGGCACCGTTAAAACCCTTTGGCCGAGCCATTTTCGGCAGGGGCAGTACTCTGATTTTAAGCCGGGGATTGGTCAATTTAACCAATTCTTCACGGGTATTCTGAAAAAAACCGTTGAAGAAATCATCATCGAACAAACCCCGGCCGAAAGGGCTGCGGCTGCGGCTGCGGGATTGTTCGGGGATGCCCAGGATTGCATCCAGTTCCGCCGACACCGGGTGTTCTCCCTCTTTTACGGCACTCATGGCCGTGTACCAGGTCAACACGTTGTAAGGAATTCCGTCGAGGATTTCCTGGGTTTGCTCAGGTTTATCCTTCAACTCCCGGCAGGCGAAAGCGCCGCCTGCAATGACCGGCAGTGTTCGTAGGGTGGCTTGGACCCCCTGATGGAAATAGGCCTTAATTTCCATGGGAAGCAGTTCGCCCACATAAGCCCGGCCAGCCCGGGGAAGAACCCTCAGAAACGCTGGTTCCCCTTCTTCCCAGCTCATGAGCTGACCCTTTTTGATATCATCGCTGGTGCCTCTTGATGCTCTGTTTTGAGAAGGCTGGCGGGAAGAGGGCAGGGCGTTCCATTTTGATTGCCGGGATGTCCCCTGGGCGACGCGCAGGGTGACCGGTTCGGACTTTTGAACTCTATTACCGATGGCGGCTTCCACCGGGGGGATCACAAAATCCCCTGGGCGTTCCGCCTGAACCTGAAACAGGTAGCTTGTGGTGGCGGATACACGCCCGTTAATGGATTGATACTGGCTGCTTCGACCCATGGAATAAAATCGAAGACCATCCACGGGGCTCAGCGCTGGCGGGCCCGCTTCTTCACCTGAAACCTGAACCACCAGAATGGCGGCTTCACCCATGGTAATACGCCCAGGTTCAATGTCGGCTGATACGCGGCCATGGGAAATCCCTGTGGCGCTGTTTCCGCCCCCCTTGCCCCAACCCGCCTGGCTGCCGGTGGAGAATAATGCCAATGCACCGGCAGCCAGTAGGAACATGGCGCCGGTCATTACCAAACGCCTCCGGGTCATGACTTTTTCTCCCACGTTTGGTTTGGGGTGTTCCATTACCAGTCCCTCCTCTTCTGATCCTGAGGTTTGCCGCCCAGCTCCGTGTTCTGAGTGGTCATGGGCATGGCTTTCTCATCGCCCTTAAGAGAATCGAGCAGATTCCTGGCCTGTTCTTCGCTCATCTGCCCCGGACGTCGACGTTTAGGGGCCTGGGCTGTTTGGGCCTGGCCCGTTTGTTTTTGATCCGATTTTTGTGAAGGTTTCACCTGGCCCTTTTTGGCTGAACCCTGGCCTGTTTTTTGGCGGTCTGCATGAGGTTTTTTGTTTTTGTGGAGATCGGCTTTTGCCTGTTTCTGGTCCCCTTTATCTTGTTTATTTTTTCGTTGGTCAGATTTTGCGTTTTTGTTTTGGTCGCTGCTGTTCTGTTTTTGATCTTTGTTCTGGTTTTGTTTTGAGTCTTTTTTATTGGCCTGCTGGTTTTTCTGGTTATCGTTCTTCTTTTTATCCTTATTCTTGTTGTTGCAGTCTTTCTGTTTCTGATTCTTTTTGAGTGCTTCCAGCCGTTTTTTTACGAATTCTTTGTTAAATTCGGCATCCTGATCCTCTGGTTTCAACTTCAAGGCGTTGTCGTAAGCCTGGATGGAAGCTTCCCAGTGTTGAATGGTTTGCTGAGGATTCTGTTTTTCAGTTTCTTCCCCCAGGCGGTAAAGGGTGTTCCCTGTGTTGTAATAGGATTGGTTTTGCAGATGGATGTCCTGAACGTTCAAGGCCCGCTTAAAGGACATCAAAGCTTCCGGGTATTGTTTGCCTTTGTAGGCAGCTGTACCCAGGTTGAATTGCAGCTGTGGCTCTTCCGGGGACTTTTGGGCTTCGGATCGGTACCCTTCAACCGCCAGATCGTAATTTCCGGCCTTGTATGCCGCCTCAGCGTCGCCCGGAGAAGCATGCGCCCCCCCAAACCCCAGAAAAAAGATCGCCAGCAGGATCAGCACCCCAACGGAAGTGGCGCCTGCGACACGCCCGATTTTCGGAATGCGCCTGTAGGCGGTTTTAATGACGGGAAAGTTTTTCCGGCTCCTTTTGCGGTCCGAAATGGCAAACTCCGCCAACAGCAGGATAAAGGCCAACATGAGGGGCCACTGGAATCTTTCTATGGGGACCCTTTGCATTCTCTCGGCCAGTTCCTGTTTCGGCACCAGGCTGAGCTTTTCCCGATAGATGGCTTCCAGGCCTTCGGCTTGTTGTCCCAGCGGCTCGTAACGGCCCCCGGTGGCCCCGGCGATTTTTTGAAGCATGGTTTCATCGAGGCGAGATTTCACCGGTTGCCCCGTTTCATCTTTTACGAAAACCCCGTCTTTTCCGCCTCTCGTAAGCGGAATCAGTTCACCTGAAGGCGTTCCCACGCCCACAGTGTAGATGGTCAACCCCTTGCCTTTCGCCTCTGTTGCTGCGGAAAGGGCTGCCCCCTCCAGGTCTTCCCCATCGGTGACCAGGACCAGGATTTTATGGTTGGCATCGTTTTGAAAGGCGGCTTCTGCTTCATAAATGGCGCTGGCCAGATCCGTACCCCCCTGAGGAATAATTTCTGTATCCAGCGCTTCAAGAGAGTTCCTGAAAGCGTTGTAATCAAGGGTCAAAGGGCACATGAGAAAGGCTGTGCCGGCGAACGGCAGAAGACCAACCCGGTCCCCCTCAAGTTTGGAAACAAAATCCATGATCCCGAATTTGCTGCGTTCAAGACGATTGGGCCTCACGTCTTCTGCCAGCATACTTTTTGAGGTGTCCACTGCCACCAGGATATCGATGCCCTTTCGCTTGACCTCTTTCCATTGAAAGCCCATTTGAGGTCGGGCTAGGGCAACAAAAATCGAAGCCATGGCCATCACCAGGATCACCCGTTTGATCATCCGTTTTTTGGGGGAAACCCCTAATGTGAGTTTTTCCAAAAGGCGCCCGGAGGCGAATTCCTGTAACGCCGCAGTGCTCTTTTTCTGAAAAAAATAGAAACTCAAAGACAGGATTCCGCAGGCCGCCACCCCTGCCAATAACCAGATAGAATGTGCGAATTGCATGGTTTTTTCCTTTCTCTAACAAGTGGGATTCAATCTTTTATCAGGCAAAGCCGCAAAGCTCGCAAAGAAAGACAAAGACATAAATTTGTTAAAAACCTTTGCACCTTGGCGTCTTTGCGTGAGACTTATCTCAAGGTAACCGCCGAAAACGGGTCTGATTAAGTGTCAATTCAATTCCCATGAGCAGAAGGGCTCCCAGGGCGGCCCACAGAAACATTTCGTTTCGATGTTCAAATTTCTTGATTTTTCGGGTGGTGGTTTCGAGTTTGTTGATGTCATTGTATATTTTTTCGAGCGAATCGGTGTCTGTGGCCCGGTAATACTGAGCACCGGTCATTTGAGCGACGTGCTTCAGAGTTTTCTCATCAATATCCACTTTTGCCCGCACGATTTTTCTATTGCCGAATTGGTCAGTAATGGGAACCGGCACTTCACCGCGGGAGCCGGCCCCGATGGTGTAGATTTTGATGCCAAAGGTTTCCGCTGCCTCGGCTGCGGTAGTCGGCAGAATTTTCCCCGCATTGTTCATGCCGTCGGTCAGCAGGATGACGATTCTGGATTTGGCTTTCTGGTCTCTCAGTCGGTTTACGCTGGATCCAAGGGCCGAACCGATGGCTGTTCCGTCCTCCACCATACCGGGATGAATGGTTTGGAGACGTTTCTGAAGCCATTGGTGATCCAGTGTGAGAGGGCTGACAATATAAGGCCGACCGGCAAAAGCCACCAGGCCGATACGATCGTCGGGCCGCTCTTCAATGAATCGCGACACCACTTGCTTGACCACTTCCACCCTGTTGGCTGGTTCATTGTTGATGGTAAAATCCAGCGCTTCCATGGATCCGGAGACGTCCACCGCCAGGATAATATCGATGCCGCTGGCATCAACTTCCGAAGTGCCATGCACAATCTGGGGTTGGGCCAGAGCCACCACCAATGCCCCCAGGGCTAGGATGCGCAAAGTTCCCAGCCATTTTCCGGCCCTGGATTTTCGGGCACCTGCAATGGCTTTAGCGGTTTGCGCCGATGAGTACCGTATGGCTGTTGCCTCTCCTCTGCGCCCCCGTAGGAAGGCCAGAAGCGGAAGCAGGGCCAGCAACCACAAAACTTCCGGTTGGTCAAAATGAAACATTTATCTACCTCCTGCCGCAACGGGTTGAGGTCGTGTTTTATCAACGAAATGCCAGGCGCTCTTGTGCATCTTTTTCATCTGCTCATGGCTGAAAGTCTGCCTGGCAAATTTCGCCAGATCACAGTGACAAAGGAATTCACGCAGTGGTTTACTTTGAAGATTAAGTTCACTGACGGGTTCTGCCGCCATCTGAGCCATGAATTCGCGGGTTGTCTTCCGGGTAGCCCTCATCCAGAACCTGTTTTCAATGTAGGTTCGAATGGTTCTTGAAACCATTACTGAAAACCTTTCCGCCATTTCCGGGCTCATCAAGGTTTTTGCCTCTTCCAGCTCTTCAAAGGCAATCTCAAACGCTTCCTTGGAACGTAATAATTTCCGTTTGTTGAACCATTTCCAGACCATCCAGGCCAGGAGAAGCAATAAAATCCCACCCAGAACGTAAAAGAGCCAGAGGCGTGGATCCGGGATATGGATAGGGCCGCGGATGTCTCGAATGTCCCCTTTAGGACCTGTTGAAAGGGAAAGGGGGTAGGATGATTTTGATGGAATCGGGGCTGAAACAACATTGCTTAAAGGTTGCTGGGTCACTGAATTGGTTGATGCTGCACTCCATGCCAACCCGTCGGCCAGGAAAAACAACGTCAACAGGAGTGGGATGCTCCATACAGCCGGTTGTTTGAAAGTATTCGGTGTCATCAGTGCCTTCTCCTTTCTCTGGAACTGAAAAACTGTCGTAAATCCGCAAGATAGGATCGTTCCGTGGAAAGTTCCAGCATATCCACCCCCACTGAACGGATGGCCCGCCTGAGGCTGTTCTGGCGATTTTCCGCCAGGTCCTTGAAACGGGATCGGACGTCCGGGCGGGAGGTGTCCAGTTCCACCTGCTCGCCGGTTTCTGAATCTTCGATGGTGATCAGCCCGATATCAGGAAGCTCCCGTTCCCGCTGATCACTGACCGAAACAGCCACGAGATCATGGCGACGTCCCGTAATTCGAAGTTTGGGCCGAAGATCGCTCAGAGAAACGTCAAAATCCCCGGGCAGGCAGAAGTCCGATATTAGGAAGGCCACAGCCCGGCGTTTGATCACCTGGTTGGTAAAGTCCATGGCGGCCGCCAGATTGGTGCCGGTTCCTTCAGGTTGAAAGAAGAGAATTTCCCGAATGACCCTCAGAATGTGGGAGCGGCCTTTGCCCGGTGGAATATAGAGCTCGGCAGTGTCTGTGAAGAGTACCAGGCCGACCTTGTCGTTGTTGCGCATGGCGGAAAAGGCCAGAACGCTCCCGATCTCGGCCATCATTTCCCGTTTGCTTTGTGAGGCGGAGCCGAACTCACCTGAAGCACTCACATCAATAATGAGCATGATGGTCAGCTCCCGCTCCTCGGTGAATTTTTTGATATAGGTCCGGCCGGTTCGGGCTGTCACGTTCCAGTCAATGGTCCTCACTTCGTCGCCCGGCACATACTCCCGGACCTCATCGAAGTCCATGCCCCGGCCTTTGAAAACCGAGTGATAATGGCCCGCCAGGGTGTCATCCACCAGGCGGTTGGTCCTGATCTCCACTTGCCTGACCTTTTGAAGAATCTCCTTGCTGATGCGGGTATCCATGATGCTTCCTTTTTGCGTATAAGGTTTTTGCTCTACGCTTTCTTTTGCGCTTAGCGTTAAGGAACCGGAATGGTTTCCAGTACTTTATTGACCATGTCCTCGCTGGTGAGTGATTCAGCTTCCGCTTCGTAGGTGATGCTCACGCGATGCCTGAGCACGTCCATGGCAATGGATTTCACATCTTCCGGGGTGACGTACCCACGTCCCTGAAGAAAGGCCAGGGATTTGCTGGCGGTTTTCAAGTTGATGGTGGCCCGTGGAGACGCGCCGTATTCAATGTAGGGTTTCAGGTCAAGGCCGTAGTTTTCCGGTTCTCTTGTGGCGTAAACGAGGCTGACAATATAGTCTTTGATCTTGTCATCCATGTAGATGGTGTTGACCACATGTCTCGACCTGATGATATCTTCCACTTGAACCACGGGGTTAACTCTTGGTGCGGGCACGGTGGTGTCCACCGAATCCAGGATAACCCGTTCCTCGGAAATGGAAGGATAGGAGATCACCACCTTGAGCATGAACCGATCCACCTGGGCTTCCGGCAGGGGATAGGTCCCTTCCTGTTCGATGGGGTTCTGAGTTGCCAGCACCAGAAAAGGATCTGGCAGGTCGTAGGTTTTCTCACCAATGGTGACCTGGCGTTCCTGCATGGCCTGCAGCAGGGCGCTCTGCACCTTTGCCGGAGCGCGATTGATTTCATCGGCCAGGATCAGGTTCGCAAAAACGGGGCCCTGTTTAACCACGAAAGAGACATCCCTGGGGTTATAGATTTCCGTGCCGATGATATCGGCGGGCAGCATGTCCGGGGTGAACTGGATCCGTCGAAAACCCGTCTGTATGGCCGATGCCAAGGTGTTGAGGGTCAGCGTTTTGGCCAGGCCGGGCACCCCTTCCAGGAGGATGTGGCCGTTTGAAAGGATGCCCACCAGCAAACGTTCGATCAGTACCTTCTGGCCGACGATAACACGACCGATTTCCTGTTCCAGAGGCCGAACCCATGCGGATGCCTGCTGCACCGATTCGTTGATGGTCTGAATGCTGGTGAACTGGGGTCCTGAGGGTTGGGGAGTGTCGTTTACCGGGTTGGGGGGGGATTGAAAATCCTCCACGGATATCTGTCGACCCTGTTCTCTTGTTTGAATGTTCATGATCCCTCCTTGTTTTATTTGATGTTTAGCCATAAGTTTTGTCGATTGAAGTTGCAGACACATTAAACCCCAAGGCTTACAGCATCCTTTCCTGAACATTACCGGTTGGTAATGGTTCGTTTTTTTTGCTGCCAGAGGTTTTTTGTGAGAGATTTTTGAAACCTGCTTGACACTTTTGTAGAGATGAGGGAGATAATAACAAATGTGAATGCGGGCGATGAAAAGGACGGATTTTGGATGCAATCGCTGTTATTTTGATCGTGGGCCTGGCGGCCGGCTATCTGGTCTGGCGGTATGTCAAAAAAGCCAAGAGCGGTGTTGGGTGCGATTGTGAAAACGTGGAATGCCCCTTGAAAGGTAGGGGGCCGGGATCAGCGGAAAATAGCGGTGGTGGTATGGTTTGTGAGAGCAAAACGTGCAGCGATGATCCCTTTCAGGGGCAGCACAAGGGGATGTGAAGGATAAATATTTGCAGTCTTACTTCTTGCTGTACGGAAGCGAGGAATGATGTAGGAAAATTTTGAGCTTTCCAGCATCGTTTTTTACATAGCCGAAGGTGTATTCTACTTTTACGACATTGCCCTTTTGGGGTGTAAAAAAATATTTTCCCATGACTACTGCTACATTGCCGTTTATATAGAATCCGGCATTTTTGAAACGGACCTTTGTCCATGGTTGCAGGGCAAACCCTTTGTCTTCAGGAAAACTCTTATTATGTCCGATGAAATAGGATATGGCGCCTTCTCTTGTCGTCCGAAATTTGTCGTCTGAAGCTTTGGTTGGCTTAAACAAGACTTGACCGGTCTGATATGCGTATAACCTATCAACGGTGTTTTTCGCTGCCTGTTTATAGTCTTGATTATCCATATATCTTTTCCCAATATTCACCAGCGCATCACCCCAGGCCCTCTGCGCTTCGAGGACTTCCCCTTTGGTGATTTCGTTTTGCTGCCCTGCGCAAACGTTGCCTGCCGTGAAGATGACAGCAAACCCCATGATGATCAGAATCATAACCGCCCGTAAATTCCTGATGGATGTTTTCATGGCCATATCCTTTCTTGTTATGAGGTGGGTGAGGTGAAAAGGACTTCCGTCTTCCCGGGCCACTCGAAGAGTTTCTTGACCCGGGCCCAGAATTCTCCGCCAAGGATAAAGAAGCTTGTGATGAACAGCACATCGCCGAGTATCAGGAGATTGATCAAATCGGTGTGACCATACTTCTCCACATAACCCAGAAGGAGTGCGATTTCTGTCAGGGAATAGGGTACAATGAAGGCCACAAGCAGCATCGTGATGCCGACAGCGTGCCGAATCTTCCCCACTGGCTTGAGATGTGTCTCTCCCTTTTTTCTGAAAATGGAAGCTTTTATTTTTGATTTGAGAAGCTGAATAAATGGTTTGCCGAGTAGCGCAACGGATAGCAGGAAAGAAATCTCCGAGGAAATTAAAAGGCCCGTTGCAAGGGAGATTGCATTGGCTTTTGAGACAGGCAGGAATGGCAACACCAGAAAAGTGAAGACATAAGGGATAAAGCAATAAATAAAAAGGGCAATGCCCAGATAATATTTCTTGTCCTTTTTCATGGTATGCACCTACGGGTTTGCCTGGCCTGTACAGCCAAAATTCTACTGTTTGTTCATGCCCGGCTCAATGATTTCTTTCTGAACCTTGAACCGGGCACTCTATATGGAGTTGCTCTCAATGCGCACCGATACAATAAATCACGCATCTATGAGGTTCTGTACCGCCTTCGCTGCCTGCAAGGCATCGGGGGCGTAACCATCGGCGCCTGACTCTTGAGCGAAATCATTTGTGATGGGAGCGCCGCCCACCAATACTTTGACCTGTTCTCTCAGTCCCGCGCTTTTCAGCGCTTCGATAATAACCGGTATTTCGAGCCTTGTGGTGGTCAGAAGCGCGGAAAGGGCTAAAACATCAGGGGAAGACGTCTTTACGGCTTCAACGATTTTTTCCGTCGCCACATCCACCCCCATATCCTCCAGATCAAAACCTGCGCTTTGAATCATCAGAGCCACCAGGTTTTTTCCGATGTCGTGCACATCTCCCGCCACCGACGCAATAATCACCTTTCCGCTTGATTTGATATCGGTGCTCGCCAGAAGCGGCTGTATCTCGGCCACTCCTTGTTTCATGGCTTCAGCCGCCATCATCATTTCGGTGAGGAAATATTCCTCCGCTTCAAATAATCGCCCTACTTCCTGAATTCCGGGAACCAGCGCCTCCAGCAGAATGTCCGGTGCCGGCGTTTCTGATTCGAGCGCTTTTTGTACGGCTTCCTTTGTGCCTGGAATATCGCCGTCGATGACCTTTTGTTTGATTTCGTCTTTAATGCCCATGTTTGTTCTCCCTTTCTTTATCTTGTGAATCAGCCGCTATCTATACTTTGCCACAATATCATCCACCGCACTTCCAAGAGATTCGGAAAGCGGTTCAACCGTATGGGAATCGAGGATTTTCTTTAGATCTTCTTGAATCCTCTCACTGATGTCCTTTTTGCCCTTCGTTTCCCAGGTATCATTGGAAATATTCTTGATGTATTTGCCTCTCCACAAATCTTTCCGTGCATGGAGCGCCGTATGAGTCTGGGTGAGATACATGCCGCTTCCCACCTCTTTGATTACATCCATGGCAAAAGCGTCGTCATCCACCGGTATGCCGCGCCAGACCCTTCTCGCCATGCTGGCCAACTCATTGGCGTAAACGGTGGCGTGGGGTGAGTTCACCAGTCCGGTATCCACCGCGCCGATGGCCAGAAAGGAATCAAAAGAGCAGGTGGCCAGCTCACCGAAATCCCATGTGATTTTTGCGATAGCATCCTGGTTGAATTCAGGTGTGATGGCCCCGAATGCAGAGAGCTGACCCACAAGAGGACCCAGTTTCCGGCACACTTCAAGTTTTGCCATATCTGTCAATGCGTTTTCGGGAATACCTCTTATGGCCGCGGTGGCGGGGTCCATGAAAGACGGGGTGGACGTCTCTGTGCAGGGAAGACCTTTCTTGAGCAACTGTGCCAGTACAATCCCCGGAAAGGTGGTGGCAAGACATATGGTGAGGGTTCCCGCCATGGTAATGGGGCTCGAAAGACCCCCGATCCCCATGGTGGCGATGAAAATGGGGATATTGTTTTCGGCGCACAATTGAATCTGTTCACTGATGGCAGCAGGATAGTGAAGCAGTTCCGGGTTGATATGAAGGCTGAAATAGGGCTTTTCCCTGAGTTGTTCAATGCTTCCACGAATCGCACTCCCTAATTCGATAAGTCCTCTCAAAGCATCCGCATTTTCACCTGCGCCAAAATGAACCGGTTTTGTGGTATTGGCCATCATGGTGGCGCCATCAGCGACAAAGTCGCCTGTTGTGATGGGAATGCCGCTGATGTCTATTTCCGGAAGGGCGTCACTGAGTTTTGTTAGAAGGGCAATCCCTTCCTGATCACCCGATTTTTTCTCCCCCGTATAGGGATCAATATAATTGGGCGCCCAGCAGGAAGAGATAAAGCAGGTGTTTCCGGAACCGTATTCCACGCATTCGGTACCTTCCCGGTTCCACCATTTGTAGCTGTCGGGACATTGCCCCAGGCACTCTTTCACAAGGTCGGGGGGGGAACTTCACCATGCCTTCCGAGGAGATATCGCATCCCGCCTTGGATAAGGTATCGTATGCCTGTTCGTGACTGTCAAATTTTACCCCGGTGTCTTCAAGGTACCCAAGGGTAACGTCTATGATTTTATCCACCGCCTGGGAAGACATGATTTCCATCCTGTTGGGGAAAGCACGGCCGCCGTTAATCTTTTTTGTACCCATTATCATCCTCCTTCACCATAAAGTTTGAAATGCTTTTTTGACTCATTATTTTATTCAAACCTGAGTTCCGTTTGAAAATGCTCTGACCAACTGGATTGAATGCCCTTTTTTATCTCATCACGGGCCGGCCCCAGCACAATGAGAAAATTCTCCTTTCTTTGATGGTCCAGTTCAGACACGCTGACATCATCATGAACCGCCTGAATGTAGAATTGTTGGTTGTTTTCCGAACAGAATCCTTTGACCCTGTAGACATCCTCCGTCCATTCTTTCAGCCAGATGACCAGTTGATCAATGGGAATCGGATCAAATTTTAAAACAAATTTGTCAATCCCGGGGGTCTGTTTGACAAGGAAACCTTTCATGGTCCCTTTATGCCACCGCAGCGCTTGTATCTGCGCATCATCCGGAATACGCGCAAAAGAAGTTCTGATGATTGGGACCTCGTCATTCAGCTTCCGAACGGTATTTTCAACCTTTTCCACCGCCTCTGGCGTTGAAAGATCGGTCTTATTAATGAGCAACAGATCGGCGCCCTGTACCTGCTCGATGAGAACCGGAACCATGTCGGAAAGTTTACTGAAATGTTTGGCATCCACGACACAGATGGAGCCGCTGTAGTGGAAGGTATCCGGAGACAATTTATGAAGCATGCCGGTCACTTCATGCATTCCGAAAGGATTTGCCAGTCCCGAGCTTTCCACGAGCAGACTATCGATTCCCATCTCTTTGGTTTTTAAAATGGCGTCGATAAATTTATCCGAACGGCATACACAGAAAATGGACCCGTCAACGATTTGTTCAATGACCATGCCTTCTTTTTCAAGAACCGCTGCATCGACGCCTTCCTGCCCGAATTCATTTACGATGAGCGCCACTTTGTCATTTTCAAAGACCTTCACAAGGTTTTTCATGAGGGTCGTTTTCCCGGCCCCTAAAAAACCGGTGATCAGATAAATGTCAATCAATGTTTCCTCCTACAGAAGCGCCTTTATCTTTGAGAATAGTTCCTCTTGGTTTGGAATAATGGAACTGTATGCCAATTCTCCATTGATATATATGCTGGGCAGATTCACCACGCCCATCTTTTTGCATCGTGCAATAGATGCTTTTTCAGTGAATTTGTACTCTATCACGTCAATGGCATCCCCAAAATGCTCTTTTGCGTCCATCGCGGCGCCCAGCATATAGGTGCAGGCGGCACAGGCCACAGAATCCAGCGTAAATACTTCGACGAACGGTTTTTTCAGGCTCTCGTAATCGGGCAGGACGATGTCGATCACGTCTTCTTCCACTGCCGTATAATCCTTTACCATTTGTCTCGCTGTTTCCGTATCTCGAATGGCCGTTTGTACGGCAATGCTGTTTTCAATGGGCAGATCGTAGGGCATGTCGCAACCCGGTGCAATGATCAGTCTTTCATGGCTTACCTGATCCAGAAGATCCACAATGTATTTCATGTTGTCCTGTTGCGTGCCGTGCAGCATCACGGTGGTCAAGGGAATGTTGCCGCCGATGACAATATCATATTTGTCGGTAATTCCCTTTGATTTGACCATGTCAACATTTTCGTCCACTGAAATGGAATCCGGGTTTGTTTGACACATGGGCTCGATATTGGGTCCGGCATTTCCGCAAACAAAAAAGGAGGAAAGTGCCCCTCGGCTGCGGATATAATCAAAAATTTCTTTGTAGGGTTCCAATAATAACGCTTTGAATTGTTTTGGCGAAACCTGTGAGACCAGAGGACAGACAACTGAAATGACATCCATGCCGGCTTCAATAAAATAGTCGCACATGGCTTTGGCGATTTGGGTCGAATATTTGAGCAGGTTTTTGCAATATTCGGGGTCCATGGCCATGTCCATGAAAAAAGACTGGCCCCTTAAGTGTGATGCCAGGGTGAGAGGGCCCGTAAACAAACCGTAAAGCGCTGTGTCATCGCCTACTTTTTCCTTCACTTCTTTCATGGCTTCCAGAATCATGGGAAGCCTTCCATCGTCTTTTGAAGGGATCTTAGATGGAATATCTTTCGTATCAGCCAGGGGATGCGATTTGACCGACGGAGGGTTGTTGTCCGCCCATAACAGTTCACAACCCAGAATTTCCGCCTCAATCTGCAAATCAAAAACCACCGGCATTCCGTCAGGCTGGTAAATCTTCTTGACTTCCAGCAGGGAATCCACCAATTTGTCTTTGTCCTGCAAGACTTCTTTTGCTGAATACCCTTTCAGTTTTCCCGCGTGGACCCCGGCAAACGGCACCCATGGGACCTGGTCCACCTTTTCTTTCTTTAACAGATTGATAATTCTTTCTTTTCCGTTCATGGTATCTCCTTTCTGTGTGCTGTTTTATTTCCCTGTTCCTTATCCATCATCCTTAATTTCTTTTACGATAAAAGGTTTTTTACATGGCGAAGAAGGGTGTTATTTTCGAAAGGTTTAGCCAGGTACCCGTCGGCTCCCTCCGCAACGATTCGATTTCGATTCTCCTCGCTGTCATAACCGGTAATGATCAATATCTTTATGTGCGAGGTCGCAGGGTTTCGCTTGATTTGCCGGCACACTTCAAAACCGTCTATCCCGGGCATGTTGAGGTCCAGGATAATCAAGCCCGGCTGAAATGTCGGGACCTTTACCCCCGCCTCAAACCCTTCGGCGGCTGTTTCCGTTTCGTATGCATATGCTGAAAGGGTTCTCTCAATTATTTCCCGAATGGCGGCGTCGTCATCGACGATTAAAATCTTTTTCCCCGGTGGCTTGTAGTTTGCCAGGGGATACATCCCCTTCTGACGGGCAAAGGCTTCCAGATCTTCTTTTAAGATTCTATAGTGACCCCCGGGGGTGAGAGATGCTTTCAATTCTCCTGACTTGACATATTTCCAAAGGGTTACCCTGCCGATGGCACAATACTTGGCGGCCTGCGGCACGGTAAATACTTCTTGATTCATTTTCCCGAATCTCCCAAAAAGTGACAGCTTGAAACATAATAAACAATATGAACGTTGTGAACATATTCCGGGAAAGAGCTATTTGTCAACCAAAAAGTGACAACCCCGCAAAAAATTAGAGATGACCCGTTTTTGATGGCCTCGGAGACTTTTTTACGAGGCCATCAAAAAATGACGTTGCTGGATGTTTTGTGGGGTGGGTGATTTATTGATCAGGGGATTTACGGTTTCGGGCTTGAGTCCTCGGGTCAATTTATTTCTTGGATTACAAATGCACTTGACAACTTTTCCACAACAAAACCATAATACACGCCACAAACAATTTCCTTTATTGCGGCCGCCGCAACTTTTCCAGGGGTTTTCCTTTGTATTTCCCAACAGCCGGCATCGAAGTTTCCATATGGGTTCCCCCGGTGGTGGCATTTGTTATATCTTTTTTCACGTCCATGGGCGGCGTATCCGGGGCGTTTCTGCTGCTCCCCTTTCAGATGTCCTTTTTAGGGTATACGAACCCGTCCGTTAGCGCCACCAACCAGTTGTTCAATATCGTGGCCATTCCCAGTGGTGTTTATCGGTACTGCAGGGAAGGGCGAATGGTGTGGCCGCTCACATGGGTGGTGGTGGCGGGCACCCTGCCCGGGGTCTTCATCGGGGCGTTCGTGCGGATTGCCTACCTCCCGGATCCGAAAGCCTTCAAGCTTTTCGCAGGCGGGGTGCTGCTCTGGATAGGACTGAAGATGGCTCTGGAATTGCTGAAGAAAAAGAGAGGGGCTGAAAAAGCGGCTGCTGAAAATCGATTCCAGGAGCTGGTGCGTCATTATGAAAAGGCCTCGACACAGGGAAAATCCACTGATCAACTACCCTCTCCCGCGGTAAAGGTGACCCATTTCAACCTGTCGCGCCTGGGTTACACATTTTATGGTGAACAGTTCGATGTCTCGTTCTGGGGCATCTTTGTTTTGAGCCTCATGGTGGGCGTTGTGGGGGGGATATACGGCATCGGCGGAGGTGCCATCATTGCCCCCTTTTTTGTGACTATTTTCAGATTGCCGGTCTACACCGTGGCAGGCGCGGCCCTTATGGGGACCTTTGTTACTTCAGTGGCCGGCGTTGCCTTTTACCAGCTGATGGCACCGTTCTACCCCAACATGTCCGTGGCGCCGGACTGGCTGCTGGGCATCATGTTCGGGCTTGGGGGAATGGTGGGGATGTACTTGGGGGCCAGTTGTCAAAAGTTCGTTCCGGCAAGGGCCATCAAATGGATGCTGGCGGGAATAATTCTGCTCACGGCCGGTAAATACGTTTTGGGTTTTTTCGGGTGGTGATTTTACTAAAAAACTTCTTTATTCGGAGAAAACAGCGTCTTCGGCGTCCTTTTCTTCAAAAAGATCCGGATAAAGTTTCCTGGCGCATTCAGGACAGATGCCATGGCTGAACTGTACGTCGGAATGTTTTCCAATGTAGGTCTCAATTCGATTCCAATACCCTCGGTCATCACGGATTTTCTTGCAGTTGGCGCATATGGGCAGCAGGCCGCTCAAGGTTTTAACTTCGGCCAAGGCCTCCTGAAGTTCGAGGATCAATTGTTCCTTTTTTTGAAAATTGCGAGTATTTGAAATAATCAGTGCAAGCACAGGCGCCATGGCCAGGGAAAGATTTAAATAGTGACGCTTATGTTCCACGAAAAGGAGTTCATCCATGGCCACTACCCCAAGGGTTTGGTCGGAATGTCGAATGGCCAGGGCAAATCCTTCTTTCGAATCAGCCCAACTGGAACCATCAGGGAAAACTTGCAGGCGTTTTATTCGATCATCATTGATGCTGAGAGATGGCGGATTGGTTTTGATTGCTTGCGGCTTCCCGTCCCTGATGGGAAGATAAATCAGAGACTGAGGGGCAAACAGCATGGTGAAAAGTTCCATGATTTTGTCGATGACCGCCTCTTCCTTCGTGATTCCGGTGAGAAGTCCCAGCATGTCAAAGACCATGGCATACTCGGCCAATTGCTGGTCGCCGTTGGGTAACTGGGAATGGGAGGAGGATGTATCTGCCATCTGGTTTAAACCCAATCCAGCGGATACTGGCCCCATTGTCGAACATTTTCAGATACGGCCATAAGAACCTCGTCGGGCACCTGAAAGGGGATTTCCCCGTGGTTGTCGGAGAGGATAAAGCCCCCTCCCGATCCCGCCTGGGCGATGGCTTCTTTTACGGTCCTTTCTGTCTCATCCGACGTCCACCGCCGCATTTCAATGCCGTTTAAATTACCCAGCACCGTAAGATTGTTTTCCTTGCAGGCGGCTTTGATTTGTGCCAGGTCTTCAAGGACGCTGACGCCCACAATTGCGGTGCCGGTCCGGGCCACGTCTTTAATGATGGGCAGGCACCTTTCCGATGCAAAATGGGTGGCTGTGGGGCCTTGAATTTGGGAAAGGGTCTTTTGTGCCACCTGAAAACCGGTTTTCAAATACAATTCGGGAGGAGTAATTCCGGACGAGGAGACCGGGTCAAAATAGCAGATGGCCGTCGCTCCGGCTTTCAACTGAGCATTGGACCATGAGACACAGAAATCCTGGTTGATTTCCATCAACCGGGAAAAGAGATCCGGCCTTTCGTACATGATTTCGATATATCGGTCAAAGCCCATCTGCATCACGGGGAGGGAGAAGGGCGACATGGCCACGCCGATAATGGGCGCCTCGTCTTTAATCTCTTCCTTCATCATGCTAATGGCATCTAATACTTTCAGGAGACATTTACAATGTCTGACATCGGGGGGTGTCAGGTTCATGATTTTTTCCGGATCCTGAATCAACGGGGTCCCCGAGTTGGGTGGGCCATCGTCAAAAAAGATGACTTCGCCCCCAAAGGCTTCCACTTCAATGGGGGCATAAAAGAAACCATAAAGGCAGTCATGGCCATATTTTTCTCGCATTTGAAGCTGGCCTTTTGCCACGTTTTCAGCTTTGGAAAAATAGTCCCTGATGGACAGGCCCAGCTCTTTTGCACCGTGCAGGGTCAGCAGCAGGAAAAAGGGCACACGATCCGGTTCTTTATGGGAAAGGGTTGTGAGTACACGGTCCAGGGATGAGATGTTGTTACGGTTCATGAGGGAACTCCCGTGAGCCTGCCAATGAGGGTTATGGCATCGGATGCATCACGGCCCATGGCATCGGCCCCCACTTCTTTCCACAGGGTGTCATCCAACCGAAAAGGCGCGCCGCCCACCACGATGCGAACGGGGGACTGTGAGTGATCCAGTTGCTTTTTTACCGACGCAACCTGCAGGGCCGATGGCAGCATGAGGGCCGAGATGAACAACAGCTCTATTTGATCCCCAAGGGTTTTTTCAATCAATTTATTTACATCCGTTCGACCATAGTCCTTGAGTTCGTATCCGGATGCTTTTAAGGCCGAAAGGACAATCCGTTTTCCCAGCAGGTGATAATCCTGGAGAACGGTGATGGCCATTTTCGGCTGGCGTTTCCGATCGGGTGCTTCCCTGGGGAGAATTTTTTCTACCAGCTCTTCGCATATGCGACCTGCCATATAGACCTGTGTCAAGGCGATTTGACCGGTCTCCCATCCTGCTCCGATACGATCCAGTGCCGGCACCACCATATATTTCAACTGTTCCATGGATGACCAGGCGCCGCCGGTTTCCTCTAAAAGCTCACTTGCTTTCAGCCGATCAAGGGAAAGGAGCGCCGCCTCAAATGGGCTTACCATATCTTTTGTCAGGGCCATGGCTGTACCTAATTTGGCTTGTCGGTCAAAAAATGGCGAAAATCGATTTCCGTTATACAGGGTTGAAAAAAATGAAGCAACCGTAAAACAAGGCTTTTCAATTATGGGTCTGAACGGGGTGCGGCGGCATCCGGGCTTTTCGCGGTATTCAGATGCAAGAGCAGTATTCGGCGCACTTCTTCAATGGTCAGGGGGTGACCCTGGCAAGAGTGACCGCTTTGCACAATGAATTCAGATTCCACATAATCCACGTGAGCGCTTTTATATTCGACCACACCGTCATCCCCTTTGGTGGGGTCCCCATCGCCCTGGACTGAAATAATGGAATGCCCCTTGACGCCGGGCGCCAGGGGAATTTCTGCAAGGGCCAGGAGCGCTGGATTTCTTGGGCTCATGCTGTCAATGCTGGTACGGTTATCGGTACGCCACTCCTCCGGTACTTCGGCGGTAGCCAGAGCCTTCCCCAGAATCACCGTCTGCTTGACAATGTCCACGGGCAGGTACACCAGCCTGCGGACCAGGTTACGGACCAAGTCTCCGGCAAGGAAACTGCCTCGGTGGGGCGTTGAAATGAACACCACCCGGTCCACAAAAGGGAGTTGTTCAAAGACGGCTTTTTTCCTGATCATCTCGCGTTGTTCGGATGTCACATTGAGTTCCTCCAACCCTTTCCCGGTGACGCCTCTGATGATATCGTCTTGGGTGTCAACGGCGGTCAATTTGGTCAACAGACCTCCCTGACTGTGCCCGATAATCACCATGTTCTGCAAGGCTTTATCCCGGCCTTCGGGATCCAGTTCAGCCACCTTGCTTGTTAGTATTTCACGAAACTGGCGGGCTGATAAATCGATGGCTTTGCCGCTGTCGTAAAGGTAGAACCAGAATTGACCTCGCTTCCTGAGAACCGGGTCCGCCATAAGGGTATTGAACATTTCCGCCCACCATACCGGGCTGCTGGCGGTGCCGTGGACAAATATGATGGGGGTTTGGGCGGGGTTGTACGGTTTCATAAGATAGAGTCCGGTGGGTATGGCGCTTTTGCCGGAAAAAAAACCCGCGATATCCAGGCTCCAGAGGACCGGCTGGTTGAGATTGTAGGCCAGTTGGGCGCTCAGGTCGCTTTCAAGGGGTACTGATTTCCCGTCAATTTCCACCCGTGTTCGGTCAAAAGGCGCGTAGAGTTCCATGCTGCCTTGCAAGGAACCGCTTTCCAGTGTTCGAATGCTGCCTTCAATTCGCATGAACAGGGTGCCGGGTGAGCTGCGTTTGACTGGCTGTTCCGCGATTTTTTTACCCACGGCGATTAGGGGGACCCCCAGTCCGGCATCCCGGTTCCGGCGACTGAGACCGTAAATATCCAGCCGGTCCGCGGCGACAATTTTTGAGACTTGATCCAGTTTAATCGGAAAATGCCGGGCGTTGAGGGATAAATCGATGGTTCCGAAGGGCAACTGCCGGACCCCTGCTTTTAAAACCAGATTTCCTTTGGCATTGGTCAACGCCTTGGCAAGGGCAATGTTGTAAATGTCGCATGCCAGGCGGTAGCGGCGATTGAAGGGATTTGCCGGCTTGTTCCGGGTATTATTGAAAAGGTAAAAATAGGCGTAGATGGCGGCATCCAGGTAGTATTGCCGGTTTTCCGGAAGCGGGCTGTCGTCCAGGTCCCGGAGGGTGTACTTTGCCGTGAAATAATTCAGTTCAGACAGGGTGAAAAGCAGATCCCGACGGTGGTCTGTTTTAATTTTTTTGTGTAGTTCATTGAGGCACTTCAGCGGATCTTCCTTGAAGGATTTCTCCATGTTGTAGCGATGGAGTACGTTTTTTGATGTGACACTGTAATTTTCGTCTAATAACGCATTGGTGTTGATCTGCTCATAAGCCTTTCGAAACCCCACATCCCGGGTTCCGATGGCACCACCGCATCCGCTCATTAACAATATCAGCAAGATCAAGAGGCTCAGCCTGAGCCGCCCAGGGTTGTGCATTTGCTCCTTTTTCATGCGCTAACCTCCCATTCCGGGTAGCCCCCGCCGAATCAGTAGGGAAAAATCAGGGTTTTGATCCAGCCCTTTAGCTCGTTCGTTGATGATGCTCTTTTGCCTGAGGGTTTCAAAAGGAAGGGACTGATTCAGCAGGCCGTTTTCATAGGCCATTTCATCCAGTTGGCCATTGAGCAGAATGCGCCAGTCCCATCTGGTTTTTCCGGTGTAGGGGCGTGTATGGCCGCGAATCTGGGTGGTGCAGTTGCCGGTGAGGGCATTGTACCACTCCGGTTGGATTTTGAGCCGGTTGATATAATGTATGTAGTCGAGAAATATTTTGCGAAAAACCGCCTTTGAGCCATTAAGGCGGTAAAGGTAAACGATTTCATCTTTTCGATAATTAGTACGAAGCCGTACCAGATCCCGTTCATCCGCCACCACATAAAACAGTTCATACTGGCGGAAGAATCCTTTGATGGTGGAGTAGTCTTCCCCTTTTTCTTTACGTGTTTCGATGGAGATGCACAGATACTGATTGCCCCCAAATCCGAAACTGATCATGGTATGGGAGATATATTGGATTCCCCAGTTCACCAGGTAGAGGTCGATGGTATCAAGTTTTGAGACATCAAAGGTTTGATCATAATACTGGGCTGTATAATCGGTTTCGCTGCGATAGTCGCAATTGCGGATATTGTAGACCGTTACCCGGTCGCCGTCAATATCAGCATGTGGAAGGACCGCCACATCCGCCTGCCAGCCCCGGTCGTTGGAAGGTTTCATGGCAAAATATCCCGACAGAACTATGGCGAACAGAGCAAAAAAAATCACGTATGACAGACCTTTGGGCCGCAGGAAAAACAGAACAGCCAGTTGGGTCAGGGCAAAGAGAATGGACAGTACGGGTCTGGCTGGATTCGGCAGGCAGGAGAAAAAGATCGCTAGAGCACCCCAGGCGGTCATTCCACACAGTATGAGCCAGAGAAGAATATTGCCGACCATATTTAACAATAGATGTGTCATGTTTGATTTGCCTTACCAGTCGTAAAGGATCTCCCAATGACGGTCAAAGGAAGTATCCATCTCGCTGTAGCGATAGGCCATGGTTTTCCCGGTGCCTGGTCCATTGCTCGTGTCTTCCTTCCAGTACCGCAGCAAGATAGCAGGCACCGGTCGCACCGTCCCCTTTCCTTTGCCGGACGTATCTGGTGCCTCGATCCAGGTTTCCTTCTCTTCGATCACCTTCCAGACAGTGTCAAATTCTTTATTTCTGACCCGTTCTCCAACCCGGGGAAGACCCATGCTTTCCATCAATTCTTTGAACATGTAGGACGAACGTTCCCCACTGTCGAGTATCCGCTCTCCCAGGATCTTGATGCCAATGGCCCCGATGGGCGCCGTAAGCAAAATGGAGAGCACGGCCACGGCCAGAATCACCTCCCCGGAGGCCACGCCTGCGGCCAGGGGCACGGCGCCGATGGCGGCCTGGACCGTGGCCTTGGGGATATAGGCCACCACACAAAAGAGCTTTTCTTTTACGCTCAGGTTTGTACCGAAAAGGGAGATATAAGTTCCCACGCTTCTGAACAGAAGACCTACAAAAATCACAAGGATTCCCGCCAGACCAGCCTTCCAGGCCACCTGAATATTGACCTGGGCGCCCACCAGCACAAAGAGGAGGAGTTCCGCAAACACCCAGAGCTTTTTCAGTTTTTGCGAAATAATATGGGCGATGGCCTCGGATTTTTCCAGGATGAGGAACCCGATGGCCATGACGCCCAGCAGACTTGCGATGGGGACCCAGTTTTCCAGGACCCGCTCCAGCCAGGTCAGGAAGATGGCCATTCCCATGACCACGATGGTCCGTTTGGGGGGGCGCCAGTCGTATTTGGTAAAAAGGCGATAGAGGAAATACCCTGGGATTAGACCCGCTATTATGCCGAGGACAATACTAATCGGAATTTCGGCGAGCTTTACCCACAGGTTTACCTCCCCGCCCCCGTACATGCCCAGAAAAACGGTAAAGAGGACAATGACAAAGACGTCATCTATCGCTGAGGCGCCCAAAATGAGAGTGGGGATGCCCTTTTTTGCTCCGCGCCCCCGGTCCATGAAATCGATCATCAGGGGCACCACCACGGCCGGAGAAACCGCGGCGAGGATAGAACCGAGGATCGCGGCCTCCAGGTAGGTCATGCCAAGAAGCCGGGGCGCCACCAGCATGACACCGGCAATCTCAAAGATCGCCGGTAAGGCGCTCATGGTCAATGCGGCCTTTCCGACCCGGTTGAGGGTATCGCGCCGCAGTTCAAAGCCGGCGCGAAGCAGGATCACGATGAGGGCGATCTTGCGGAAATCCCCTGACACCATCATCATCTCCGGGGCAATGAGATTCAGGACATAGGGACCGATGAATATTCCTACGAGCAGCATTCCCACCAGTCCCGGCAGTTTCATTTGACGAAACAGGTAGTCGCCGCACAATCCCAAAAGGATAATCAATGCGATGCTAACAGCCATGTGGATGTCCCCTTATCTCCGGAAATGGGTCAGGAAATCCTAATTCCTGCCATGGACAATCTTGGGCACGATACTGCTTCCCGCAGGATTATTCAAGAGTACAGCGTATGCCTTGACAAATAAGCTTGAAACGGAACATATTGGTATGTAATTGACAGGGTCTGGCTTTGTTCGGACAAACTTCATGTTCTGAGGATGGACACCATGAAAAATATGCGAATACTCCTGTTGCTTCTCTTATGTCTTACTGTTCTGGCAACCGTTTCCTGTGGTCTTTTCGTTCAGGATTTGCCCAATGGGCAAGTGCCTCATCCTGATACCCATGATCATTTTGTTACCATCAATGACGTCAAATATCACTACACCGAATATCCCGGTCCGGGGCAGGATATTTTTCTGCTCCATGGTTTTGCGTCTTCCACCTACACCTGGGAGAAAGTCGCCCTGATCCTCCAGGGTAAGGGGTACCATGTTTGGGCATTGGATATGAAAGGTTTCGGGTGGTCCGATAAACCTGAAAAGGCCGATTACGCACCAATGCAACTGATGGAGGAAGTAAACGCGTGGATGGATAAAATGGGTCTTCGAAAGGTGGTGTTCGTGGGGAATTCACTTGGCGGGGCTATTGCCTGGAACATGGCCCTTGTGCATCCTGAAAAGGTTAAGAAACTGGTGCTGATCGATGCGGCAGGGTTCATGCACAAGATGCCTGTCCCGGTACGTCTTGCGGGTCTTCCCGGAGCAGCGGGCGTTGCAAGGCTTTTTTTCGGTCGTTGGGCGATCCAGGATACCCTCAAACAGGTTTATTTTGACCCCGCCTCCATTACGGCGGAACAGATTGATGCCTACTATAACCGCCTCCGTACCGAAAATGCCCTTGGGGCCCTGACCGCACTGGGGCGCTCCATATCAACAATTTCCTCCGAGGAATATGCCTTGCGCATTCCCGAAATTCAGGTGGATACCCTGATTATCTGGGGCCGGGATGATGCCTGGATTCCCCTGGAGGATGGCTTTAAATTTAAAGAAGCCCTACCCAATGCAACCCTGGAAGTAATCCCCTTTTGTGGCCATATTCCCCAGGAAGAAAAACCTGAAGAAACCGCCCATTTAATCATCGATTTTCTCGCTCAAAAATAACGGCAGCGGAAATCGGGGTTATCCGCATTTCCAATTTTGAATTGGAAATGCGGAAGTTTTTTCAGACTACACGTCCACAGAGGCCAGTCCCAGCGCCTTGCGTTTTCCTTCAATGTGCCTGCGAATGAGCACTGCCGCCTTTTCCGGGTCCGGTTCCACGGCAAAGGTGGCGCCAACCACGTCGTTTAAGCCTTCTGTCAAAAGTTTCACCACATTCATGCTGCCGGCGATGGGCGGCATTGGACCCAGAACGGTTGTAACGCCTGAGGCCACAAAATAGGTTCCGATGGTCACCGCCTTTTCGGAGTACCATTCGGGGGCGGCGCCGGCAATGGGCAGGTCGCTGATATCCGCACCAAGGGCATTGGCCAGTGCTGAGACGAGTACCAGGATGCGCACGTTGTCCACGCAGCTTCCCAGATGCAGCACCGGCGGAATGCCTAAGGAACCGCACACCTCCTTGAGACCGGGACCTGCCATTTCGATGGCTTCAGGCACCTTGAATCCTGCCTTGGCATTGGCCACGGAAACACATCCCGTATCCACCACCAGCACATCATTTTCGATGAGCCGTTTGGTGAGGGTCACATGTCCGTAATCATGTTTGATCTTGGGGTTGTTGCATCCCACGATCCCCACAGCGCCGCGAATCTTACCGGCCTTGATGGCATCCAGGAGCGGATCGGGTGTGCCCCCCAGGGCCCCGACAATGGTCTCCACAGAAAATCCCCCCACCGCGTTGACCGGCTCCACCGGAATGGTGACTTTGCCGCGGGCCACAAAATTATTGACCGCTTCCGTCACCAATTCCATGGCCATCTGCTTGGCATTTTCGGGATGAAATTCCCGATGTTCCATGCCGGGAAAACGGGCTTTGTCGCTGGTGCTGATCATCTTCGTATGGTAGCAGGCGGCCACGGTGCCGAGAGACGGCATAATGCATTGGTAATCCACCAGCATCATTTCCACGGCCCCTGTGGAGAGCACCAGTTCCGTCATCAGGTGATTCCCCACCATGGGGACCCCATGGCGCATGAGAAGCTCATTGCCGGTGCAGCAGACGCCGGCAAGATTGATGCCGCGTGCGCCTTTTTCTTTTGCCAAGGCGATCATGTCAGGGGATTCACAAGCCTTTAGAATCATCTCCGAAACCACCGGATTGTGGCCATGGACGATGATATTGACCTGGTCTTCTTTGAGAACTCCCACGTTCACCGTGGTGGGTTTGGGGGCCGGAATGCCGAACAGGATGTCTGATACCTCGGTGGCGATCATGGATCCGCCCCAGCCGTCGGAAAGCGCATTGCGAAGGGCCTGCAGCAACAGGCTCTGCCAGCCGTTGTCCACGCCCATGTGGGTTCGGTGCATCATTTCAGAGGTTTCGCGATCAATCCCCCGGGGGGTTATGCCGATTTTTTTCCAGAGATCCCGGCGTTTTTGCGGTGCTCTGGTCAGCAATTTGATCTGTTTCTGGCGCATGCCGTAGTCTTCCATCATGGCCTGAGCCAGCTCTCCCGCCAGAGGCAGGACGTCCTTGCCTTTCGGGTCGATGCCGTATTCAGCGGCCACCGTTTTGAGCTTTTCAACATCTCGAATCTGATAGCCGGGGGCGTTACCCTCGGAGACGCCAGCCAGCACTTCCACCAGATCCCGCCCATGGTCTGAATGAGAAGCGGCCCCGGCCGCCACCATGCGGCACAGATTCCGGGCCACAATGATGTCCGCATCGGCGCCGCAGACACCCTTTTGCGGTCCTTCCCCGAAGGGATCCACTCGACAGGGACCCATGACACAGATCCGGCAGCTCAATCCCAGATCACAGTATCCACATTGGGGCTGCTGGGTCTGAAGCCTTTCCCATACGGTTTCTACCTGATCTTTTTCCGCCTTCTCCAGAAGCAGTTGGCCGTCTTGCGTAATGGTGAGATCCTCAAATTTCTTATCCATCTTTCTCTCCTTATTGTTGAAAGCGCAACATCACAGGGACAGTTGTGCCCTTTTTGCAGCGGTTAACAGGGAAAAGGCCGGGGACAAGGACATCTCTTCAGCCTCCCGGGACACGGACCTGGCCACTTCATCGGTCTTTCGTTTCAGGGCATCGGTGCTTTCTTCGAAGGTCAGAGCACCCGATTTACACACTTCCACACAGGCTGGAATGAGTCCCTCCGCCTGCCGCTGATCACAGTTGTCGCACTTGACGGCAACGGTTTTTTCCGGGGGTGCTGTGCTGTCTTCATGAAAACGGATGACGCCGTAGGGGCATGCCATGGCGCAGCTGGCGCAGTTGATACACTTGTCCGGGTTGACCAGGACGGTGTCCCTTTCAGGATCACGAAGGATAGCGCCTGCCAGGCAGGCCGCCATACAGGGGGCCGGGTTGCAGTGCCTGCATCGGTTGGGGAACCCTTCATTGTACAGCCCTGCACCCACATGGACCCGTGATTTGGGAAGCGGTGTCTCAGTGAGCGCGGTCAAGAGCTGCCGCGTTTGAGAATGTGCCGTGGCGCATGCGATCATACATTGCATGCACCCCACACACCTTTCGGGATGAACCATGACTTCTTTCATATCGCCTCCTTTCTCTCAATTCATGATCTGCCGGAAGTTAAATCCCGGCTCAAGCAGTTTTTTCCTAGGTATGGAAAGGGGTGTTTTGTTTTGAATCAGCGCCAGCAAAAGTCCCCCCTGTTCAATGTCATTCACCAGAACCGCGCCCACCAGGATGTTTTCCCTGAACACCAGCTTCCGATAGACGTTGTTTCGGAAACCATGGGCATTCAGAACGTCGTATTGGGAATCGGGTTTCGGATTGGCCAGGCCCATGGTCATAAGATCCAGGTTAAATATGCGCATCACATTCCGGCTGAGGCTGCCGGCATAAGAAACGTTTCGCCCGGCCATGTTCATCCCGGCCGTGTGCCCCTGTATGGCGGCCTCCGGCCAGATGGCATTCATCCAACGTGTTTTTCGCGCAATATCAAAACACTCGGCCACATCACCGGCGGCGAAGACGCCCTTGAGCGAGGTCTCCATGTGTTCATCCACAAGGATCCCCTGTTCAATAGAAATGCTATCCTGTGGTACGAAGGAGAGGGATGGCACAACGCCTTTTCCGGCTATCACCAGATCGCATGGCAGGGCGGAGCCGTCTGAGAGCAGGGCGCCTTCAACCATTTTACGCCCTTCAAAGGCGCTGACGCTGATGCCCACCCGAACCGACAATCCATGCCGAACCAGTTCATCCAGGATCATTTTTCCGGCCACCTTGTCCACCTGCATGGAAAGGGGGTAGGCGGATGTAATGAGCATGGTGGGTTTGAGGCCTCTTTTGAGCAGGCCGTAAGCGGCTTTGAATCCCACAAGACCGCCCCCCAGGACCAGGGGGTTTCGTACCGACGGCAATACATCTATGATGTGACGCACATGGGCCTCGGTTCTCAGGCAATGGATATTTTTAAGATCCGCACCCCGGGCTTCAACGGGTCGCGCGTCGGCACCTGTAGCGATGAGAAGCCGGTCAAAAGGGACCCGTTTTCCGCCTTCAATGACGACCTCACGCTGTCCCGCGTCAATTTCTGAGATGCGGCCTCCAAAGCGTGTTTCAATGTTGAGGTCTTCGTAAATACCCGGACCACGGATGGGCAGTTTTTCCAAAGGGGTAGAGCCGTCGAGGACCATGCTGATCATGGGCCGGCTGTAGGGAATGGCGGTTTCATCGCCGATCAGGGTCATATGCCCCGAAGGGTCCAGTTGTCGAACCGCTTCGGCAGCGGATATTCCCGCGATGCCGTTTCCAACAATGACATATCGCATGTGGACCTCCCTTATTTGCTTTTAACGTGTGTGGCCCGCATGAGTTTGGCGGTTTCCTGAATTTTGCCCAGATCCTCCACCATGGCCGCCCAGCCGTACCAGTAGGCGTAATCCGGATTAATGTGAAAGAACCCCTGGAACGTCCGCATGCGGTGTTTGAGGTACATCTTCAGAAGAAGCTGGTCAATGTGGGAAAGCTTGTTCAGATCGCCGCCCCCAGTCCGCATGAAAAAGAGCAGGTTGGGATAGTTGAATGGATAGGTTTCCGGCTTTACGATAATGCCGTCTTGGTAAAGGCCTGCCACAATCTCAATGGCCTGGGCCATTAGGCGATCGGATTTTCGAATCATTTCATCGCCCATTTCCAACTGTTTCAAAGCATAGGTCTTTGAATGGCATTGTGCACAGATCTTGATCATTTTATCTCGCTGAACCTGCCAGGATTCCTGGGTGAGCCGGGCCAGTTTCAATTTCTTGACCGTTTCCAGCAAAGCGGTGGGTTTTCCGGTCTCCGGATTGAGCACGCTCAGGGCTTTCAGAATGGTAATGCGGTCCTGTTTCCACTGGGGGTCTTCCGGAAAGGGCAGGCGAACCCCCAAAAAGCCCCAGGCTGTGTGGTTGTTGTGCGTGCCGTCGGGCATATGACAGGTCTGGCATTTGGGAGCACTGGCTCCTTCGGGAAGGTCCCCCACTTCCTTCACCAGTGTGCGTGTACCGTGTTTGGAACTGCTCCACATCTCCCACTGGGGATGGTCAAATCCCATGTGGCACTGCTGGCAAGCCCGGGGATTGAGGGCTTCTTTCTTTGAGAAAATATGGCGCGTGTGGCACTCGTCACAAGAATTGTTCTGGTAGCGGTACCCCAGTTTCAGTTGCGTTTCCTTCTGAGCTTCGGTTTTTACCCCCATGTTGTGGCATCCGCCGCATCCCCGGCCGCCTTCGATGAGTTCATCGGGTTCCAACTGGGTAACGGGCAGTGCCATCATGGAAGCCCAGCCCAGGTTGTGCTTTCCCTTGATAAATTGGTTGAACTGATCTTCGTGGCATTGGGCGCACACCTTTTCATCAGGCAGTACGGCCAATTTGTAGTCTTTTGCCTCCATGTGTTTGTCGCCGTGGCACTCAACACATCCCACATCTTCTCCGCTGTGTTTGCTGGCCCGCCAGTCCGCCACCTGACCGGGCGAAACCTGACTGTGGCATTTGATGCAGACACCGTCGGTGTTTTCAGCTGCTATTCCGATAACGGGTAAAACTGAGACCAAAAAGCCCAGAAGTAGAATCCACACATGCCTGAAACGCTTCATGTTTTGCCTCCATGAAAGGGGTTGTGAATAACCGCCGAAAAATTCTGCCATGCATGAGTGTTGATGTCAACCGGTTTTACACGATGTTTCAACAGGTTTTGTACCGTACTGCAGAAGCGCCTGAAAATAGGCGTCTACTTCTGCTGGAACCGCCGTGAACCGAATTCGATGCAGGAACTCTTCCCCTTTCTGAAAATTGATGACTTTTCCATAGAAATCCCTTGATGCGAGCTTTTTGGGCGCCTCTTGGAGGTTCATTTTGACATTTATCATGGATTCAAGGGGGTTAACTATTTGGAGCAATGCTCCCTTGCCTGAAAGGCCAACCATGGTGCAGGGTATTCGGTTTTTTTCTACCTTTTTCCCTTCCAGCGGGGTCAACAGGAGAGGGATGGTTTTTGCCAGGGGGACGGGGGATGGATCTTTCGCTTCCAGCGCCACGTCGTATGTCCCGCCGATTCCCCCCACTTCATAAATCCTGAGGGGTAACTCTGCCCCTTTGGGCCTGATGTCCCGTTGCGCATCGATGCGAAGCACATCACCAGCCTCTTTTCTCACGGATTCGGAAATGAGGACCTGGCCTCCCACCGTGTAGGACTCAATTCGGCTGGCCATATTGACGCCACTTCCCACAACGGCATATTTACTGCGTTTACTGGAACCGATGTTCCCCAAGATGACTTCCGATTCGTTGAGCCCAATGCCCATTTCGATGTCAGGGAGCCCCTGGTCTCGATTGCTGGCGTTGATCCCTGCCATGGCATTCTGCATGGTAATGGCACAGGCGACCGCCCTTCGGGCCCGATCTCCGAATTCATGGGGGGCGCCGAAGACCACAAGCAGCGCATCTCCGATGATTTCGTTGATGGTCCCGTTGAATTCAAGGACAATGTCGACCATGATCTCGAAATAGGCATTGAGCATCTGAACCACCCGTTCTGGCTCCAGCCGTTCCGAAAGGGCCGTAAACCCGCGAAGATCGGTCATCATGATGGTCACTTGACGCCGTTCTCCACCCATTTCCAGGGAGGCGGGATCTTCAATGAGGGCGTTCATGACCTCCGTTGACAGATAGCGGCCGAACATTTTTTTTAGAAGGACCGTCATTTCAGAAAGCTTTGCTTCGCGATTGCGCCATCGCACCAGGACGAACGTCATGAGGGAGAGTACGATGAGAAAGACGATAGTGGTCCAGGTGAGGCTTGAAACCAGATACATGGGTGCGATTTTGCCGTTTTCCATAGGGAATGAAGCGTATATGGGTGCATAGGGAATCAAACCTGTTCCCGCCGAAATGGTTGCGCCCACTGTGAGCGCCATAAAGGTCCCCATGGCCGGCAGGGCCACCGAAGGCCGAAACAGGAGCAGGGAAGATGCACCCAGGGCCATGCCCCCCAGAAATGCATTGGCATTGGTCAAAGCGCCAAAAATATAGGCATTAAAGGCATTGCTCACGGCGGCATACTGGATGATGATGTGAGCAAAGACCTGGTTTTCGGGCCTGTAGCGGCGCAGCCAGAGACCTGCCAGAAGCAGGAGCAGAATAAACGCGCCTTCCATCATGTATATTGGTTTGAGGGTTGCGGCAAAGCCATGGTTGAGCCACGGCACCTGTTTAGCGGATGAAAACAGAGAATTCTCAAGACGTTCAATGCCGCCCACAAAGAAAAAAACCCATATGAGCAGCAGTGCCCGGTCTACGGTTGCCCATTCCAGGGGGTTTTTTTGTTTCGGCGGTTCTCTTTGAAGCCAGAGGCTGAAGGCCAGGAGTAGAATCCAGTAACCGCCCACAGACATGATCGAATGAAAGGAGCGCCGCCACAGGCCAGCTGTTTGATGCCGGGGTGTAGAGACGAAGAAAGGGTCTATGGGCAGCAACGGGAGAAGACCCCCGAAGAAATAAAAAAGGGCGATCAGGAGAAGCGCGCGATCGGTTTTAGACCACTTGAGAGGATTGTTGTTTTTCCGGTTCTCACGAAACAGTACGTAACATAAAAAAAAAGACAGGAAAAAATGAAAGAGGGCTTGAGAGATGGTGCCTGGCGCATCCATGGCTGCATCCGAATGATGCCGTATGAGAAAATTTTATGCTGAAAGCGGCTTGAAGCCAGACCTGGGGAAAAACGATTTTTTCCTTGCAACGTCTGGTTTTCAAGCCGCTGTCAGTCCGTGTAACGAAGAAGAACGGATATTTTATGCGTTATCGTATGTATCCAATTTTTGGAGGGTCCCTTTTTCAAGATACGCAACATTCAAATAATGAAAACGCTTAATAGGTTCCCCCGTAACTGTACCAAGCTGCGTAATATATTGCAAATGCAATGTAATAGGCTCAGTCCTGAAGCACGTATTCCCCGAAACTTAAACTGACACAGCTCGCGGGG
>CAYSFQ010000007.1:0-35398 GCA_964430575.1 uncultured Desulfobacteraceae bacterium | reverse complement strand
GGTGCACCCTGTGAACGGAAAAGTATGCCCATAAACTACATCAACTATTAAGATTATCAGAAAAATAAGAAAAATTGTACTTTTTTATTATTCTATGATATCTCTTCCGTCAAGCCGACTCCGCCAAAGTGGCGAAGCTACGACGGCTGGATCGGGGCAGTGGGTGTAATAAAAGGCTTGCAGCGACCTGAAAATCAACAACACCAAAGGCTGAAAACTGATGAAACATTTAATGCGGTCCTATGAAAGATGAACTGACCCATCAAGTTGATATGCTGCTTTCAGAAGGCAAAAGCAGATTTCAAATCTGGAAGCGGCTCAAAAACAGCGAAAATGCGGGTGCTCTGAGGCATTGTTTGAACAACAAGGCCCTTCTGAAGGATAAGCAAGCGTATAAATATCTGAACATCCTCCTGACGTTGATCCTCCTATTCGTAACGACCAGTAAAATTCTGGGGGTTGTTCTTTTTGCAAAAGGTATTTATATTTTTATTTCTCTGATTGTCCCCATGATAAACATGTACATTCTGAAAGAAGTTTTCTTCTTTAAACGCAGTGGTTATCTGTTTCTTGTCATACTGACCGTACTGTCGCTCGTATATCAGGAGAATCGGCATTTTCCTGAAATTTTGTTTGTTATCGCAATGATTGCTATTGCCTCGTTTTTATATCTTAGATTGTTTCCAAAAAAATTACTCATTCCGGCGCCTGTAGACAAACCAGTGGACAAGAAACCAAAATGAGCTTCATAAAAACTCATTTTTAACCGGCATTGATTCTCAATTTTTTTGGTTTGGGCGGGTTCATGAACACAAATGCTGTTTCCCATGCAGTTGTTCTGGAATTCCTCGGCAACAAATTTCCCTTCAGCGAACTGGATCAGCGCGAACTGATGAAGTTCGCCCGGAAAGCCACCATTGATTTTTTTCCAAAAGGGACCCTTATTCTCAAGCAGGGTGAGAGTGACGTCACACGCTTTTATTTGATTCAGAAGGGTGGTGTCAGAACTTACCGTCTGGATGGCCTTGAAAATATCACCTTGAAAGATTTCCGGGGTGAAGGGGAGCATTTTGGCGCCCTTCCCATTATTCAGAATACCGCGGCAACTCTAAATGTTGAGACCCTGGATGATACCTTCTGTTTCCTCTTTGACAAGAAGGATTTCCTGAATCTGATTGAAACCAACCAGAAAGTAAAACGGCATTACCTGAGTACCATGTCAGAAAAGATGGCCAAGCCGGTTTATTCCGAACTTCGGCAGCAGAAAATCACACCCCGTGCTGAAGGTGCCCTGTTTCTTTTTAATGCCAGGGCCGGTGAGATCTCCAAAGGAACGCTTTTTACCGCACCGTTAGACACCTCGGTCCAGCAGATATCCCAATTGATGTCCGAGAAACGGATCGGTTCGGTCCTGTTGACGGATGATCGGGACGAAGTTGTTGGCATTGTTACGGACAAGGATATTCGGGGCAAAGTTGTGGCCCGGGGGCTGGATTATCACACAAAGGTATCGGAAATCATGGCGGCGCCGGTTCAGACCATTTCCGGTCATGCCATCTGTTTTGACGCGTTGCTTGCCATGATAAAAAATCGAATTAACCATCTTGCCATTGAAGAAGATGGAAAGATATCAAAGATGCTTACCACGCACGACATCATGGTGGCTCAGGGCAGTTCCCCCTACTTTCTTTTCAGAGAAATTCAGGCACAGCGGCGGATTAGCGGACTGTATGAACTGAGCCGGAAGATCCCCATGGTTGTACGTCCGCTTATTGAAGAAGGGGCAAAGGCCTGTAATGTGAGCCGGATGATCTCGGTATTAAACGGCCATGCGCTGGAACGGTTGCTCATGCTTCTTCAGGAGGAATTCGGGGAGGCGCCCCTGCCGTTTTCCTGGTTGTTAATAGGCCGTGAGGGACGACATGAGGAGGTTTTCCAAAGCAGCCTGACCAACGCCGTTGTGTATGGCGACAGCCCCGATGAAAGCACAAACGGGGAAGCAAAAGAATATTTCAGGACTTTATCCCAACATGCCGTCTGGCATCTGGTTGCGTGTGGGTATCCACAGGGCCCGGGCAATATTACCGCCGCGAATGCCAAATGGCGACAGCCTCAATCCAATTGGAATGGATACTTTCGGGATTGGTGTGGATTTCCAGACCGGGAAAGGGATTTTGACCCTATTATTTTTTTCGATATCAGGTCCGGGGCTGGAAATGCTTCGCTTGCCGAAAAGCTGAAAGAGCAAGTCCATACCTTGGCCCGGGGAGATGCGCAATTCCTGCGCCATCTGGCTCAGAATTTTATCTCATTGGAACCGCCTCTCTCCTTTTACGGAAATTCAGTGGTCGAAAAAGACGGTCAGTATGGAGAGGCCTTGGATTTAGAAGACAAAGGGCTTGTTTTTTTTGTTGATTTTGCGCGGGCCATGTCCCTGAAGTACGGGATCTTTAAAACCAACACGGCGGAAAGGCTCCGCTCCCTTCGAGAAAAGCAACATATTCCCAGGGACCTGGCCTCTGAACTCGGTGAGGCGTATGAGTTGTTGATGCATATTAGGCTGGTTCATCAACTCCGCTTGATAGAAGACGGGCAGGAACCCAATAATAAGGTCAGTCCCGGTGACCTCTCTGATTTGGAAAAGCAATCACTGAAAGAGGTTTTCGAGGTTATCAGGCGTTTGCAGGACTTTGCGCGGCTTGAGTTTGGATTTCCGAAAAAAGGGTGATCTATTCAGTAGAAATCTCTGTTAATCTGAATACTTTGCTTTTGGTTATTGACCATTCATGCTGATTACAAAATTTATAAGGCGTCTTTTCTCATCTAAGCAACCAGCACATCCCGCTATCATTGCAAATAACCTGATCAGCGTTGCCTCCGACAGGGATTTAACGGTCCGGGATTGTGAATTTGTGGTGTTTGACACCGAGCTGACCGGCCTGAACCAGCGCAAGGATGAAATTATCGCCATCGGCGCCGTGCGTATAAAAAATGTACGGATTTGTTGTGAGGACACGTTTTACGCACTGATCAAACCGAGGGGAAAGCTTCATACGCCCAGCACCCTCATCCATCGGATTACGCCCGGTGAACTGCTGGGAGCTGAGCCCATAGATGATGTTCTGCCCCGTTTCATTGACTTTTGCGGCGGCGCTTTTCTGGTAGGGCATCACGTGTCTATGGACCTGAGCTTCGTCAATCGCGCATGTGAAAATTACCTGGGCGGCGTTATCCAGAGTTCAAGCCTGGATACCATGCGGCTCGCCATGGCTTACAAAGCGTCAATGAATGGTCCCTATTTCGATCATCGCGAAAAGCAGAATTCCTACAGTCTTTCATCTTTAAGTGAAGAATTTCATCTGCCAAAATTTGAGGAACACAATGCCCTTCAGGATGCACTGCAGACCGCTTACCTCTTCATATATCTGATTCACAAAATGAGATATGGCGATACCGGAACCGTAAGTGATTACTTGAAGATCGGGGGAAAGTAACGTAGTAGAAAACATTTGGAGTTTGAACCGTGGCAAAAACAAATGGCCCCTATCAAAAACATATTTACTGGTTAACCAGGGATGGGGCTTTACAACTGCAAAACACCCTTGACAGTCGGGGTATCAAATTGAAACACGCCAAGGGAATTGTCTGCACCCCCTTGGATAAGATCAACAAAATTACGAGTGTTGCACCCGAAATCTGGGATGATACCTGCTGCAGACAAGGTAGCTGGTATCGAACATCAGACAAAAACGGCCTTTACCTGATCGTCAGCGCATTTGAACTGGATGGCTTTGAATCCCGGAGGGCAGCTGTGATCGCCGAATCCGATTTTGTGCTCCCACAGCCGGCCTCTCAGTCAGAAAAGCAGGTCCTCCTTGATGATCCTCGCCTTCAGGAGAGAATGCCCGTCCGATGGCGGCAGGTGGATGAAATGGAAAAAAGAATATATTTGAGATGGGCGAAGAGGCTAGGTTCTTCGGTACAGGACTATGATCAACTCTACACGAGCCATACCGCCAACCACGCCAACTTCATAAATCCTAAATTTTTCATTGAAACGTCTGATGGCATAGTTCCCTATTCCATCGACAAAAGTGCCCATTTATGTTCCTGCTGCGTGGAACTGTTTCAGGTTCTGGGGAACGAATTTAAAAAAAAGCTGGTGGCCCCCTGTCCAGGCGCCACCATATTTGCACGCCTGAAACCGGATCTATACCTTCTGGTGGAAAAACCTTGAGGTCGAGTCCTAACAATCTTATATCTTGACACCTGTCTCCATATCCCTTAGATTTTCGCTCGTGTTTTGTGGGGATGGGTCTGTGAGCTTGTCCAACCCTAAAAAAGTGCTGTTCAAGGATGACCATATCCATGCCGACGCCGAAAAATATTAAACTGAGCAAAACCCGGAATCTGGGGATTATTGCCCATATCGACGCGGGCAAAACCACTGTAACGGAACGGGTCCTCTTCTATTCCGGCCGTGTTCATAAAATGGGCGAAGTGCATGATGGTGAAGCCACCATGGACTGGATGGTAGAAGAAAAGGAACGGGGTATTACCATTACCTCGGCGGTTACATCCTGCGATTGGCGCGGGCATGCCATCAATATTATTGACACGCCGGGACACGTGGACTTCACCATCGAAGTCGAACGCTCTTTGCGTGTTCTCGATGGGGCCATCGGTGTCTTCTGCGCCGTGGGCGGTGTGGAGCCGCAGTCCGAAACGGTCTGGCGTCAGGCAGATCGCTACCGGGTACCCAAAATTGCCTTTATTAACAAGCTGGACCGTGTGGGTGCTGACTTTTTCAGGGCCGTGGACATGATAGAGGCGCGGCTCGATGCAACCCCCCTGATCCTTCAGATCCCCTGGGGAGCAGAAGATCAGTTCAATGGTGTCATCGATCTCATCGGGATGGAGGCCATTTTGTGGGAAGATGATACCCTTGGCGCGCAATACAGCACCACGCCCATTCCTGAAGAGATGGCCGAAGAAGCTTCCAGATATCGGGAGTTGCTCCTTGAAACCATGGCAGACAATGATGACCGGATAATGGAAAAATACCTTTCCGAGGAAGAAATCCCTGCTCAGGAACTGAAAGAAGCCATTCGAAATGCCACCATAAAAATGGCCCTGGTTCCCATTTTCTGCGGCACGGCACTGCGAAATAAGGGCATTCAACCCCTTTTGGACAGTATTGTGGATTTCCTTCCCTCCCCCCTGGATGTTCCTCCCATTGCGGGAGTCCATCCGGTTACCGGCAAGATGGAAACGCGCCCGGCGAAGCCCAGCGGCCCCCTTTCGGCCCTGGCATTTAAAGTGATGATGGACCAGGGCAGGAAGATGACGTACCTCCGGATCTACTCAGGGACCTTGAAAGCGGGGGGAACAGTCTTTAACCCTGGAAAAAACATTAAAGAAAAACCGGCACGGTTATTGAAAATGCATTCCAACAAACGGGAACGCATCGAAAATGTGTCAGCCGGGGATATTGTGGCGGCAATGGGGCTGAAAATCACGACCACCGGTGATACGCTCTGTACGGAAAATGACCCAATCCTGCTTGAACCCATCCAGTTTAACGAGCCGGTCATCAGTGTGGCGGTAGAACCCAAAAAAGTCCAGGATCATGACAAGCTTCTGGAAGCACTTAAAAAACTGTCCGAAGAAGACCCCACATTCAAAACCAAAATAGACGAAGAAACGGGCCAAACCCTCATTTCAGGCATGGGTGAATTGCATCTGGAGATCCTGACGGGACGGCTTAAGCGGGAATTTTCTGTTGAAATCAACCAGGGGAAACCCCAGGTGGTTTACCGGGAAACAATCACTGCACAGTCAATCCAGGAGGAAATATTTCAGAGAGAACTGAGCGGTCAACAGCACTTTGCAGGGGTTCAAGTCGAAATATCGCCGCTTAAAAGAGGATCCGGAAATAAATTTGTAAACCAATGCAAAGCAGAGGGGCTTACTGAAGAATTTCTTGAGGCGATCCGTCAAGGCATCGATGAAGCTGAAAGGGGCGGTTCCCTGATGGGTTATCCGGTTATTGACGTCAGGGCAACCCTTTTAAACGTTCAGGTGAAAGAGACTTCCGATGCCATGGCGTTCAGGGTTGCCGCCAATATGGCCCTCAAGCAGGCCTTTTTGAAAGCGGAACCCATTCTTCTTGAACCGATCATGAAAACGGAAGTACTGGTGCCCGAAGCGTTTACCGGGGATGTGATCGGCGACCTGAATGCCCGCAAGGGAAAAATTTCCCAGATTGTCAGCAAAGGATCAACCCAGGTGCTGACCGCCAACGTTCCCCTGTCAAGAATGTTTGGTTACTCCACGGCCCTGCGGTCCGCTTCCCAGGGCAGGGGAACCTTTTCCATGCAGTTCAGTCACTACGACCAGTCGTAGTAGAGACAAGGCATGCCTTGTCTCTACTTTCTCTTGACCTCAAGCAGCGCTTTCCCTTTCCCGTAATCGATGACAACCCCATAGGACGTGATTTCCACCAGTCGAAACCCGCTCTCCCCAATGGTATCTCCTTCTCTGTAGCCCTGCATATTGATGAAAACCCGACGCTCCGGAGGGTTGGGGGAATACATGTGGACATTGATTTCCAATGGACCCAAAACGGATTGTATCTCTTCGGGGAGGTCATCAAACAAGGGCAGGGCCTTTTTTGGCTGCGTTTCAGGGACAACTTTCGCGGCAGCCGTTGGACGTTTGTCTGTGCTCTTTAAGGCCATGGGTTTTTTGACCGGTTCCGGAGCCGGTTTTGGGGCCACAATATCTTTCTTTGGTGGCGGAACAGCGGCAGCGATTAATTCGGGCGCTTTTTCGCGGAATACGTTAACGTAACCGTGTGTCTGTTTGGCCTTTTCCTGAGATACCGGTAAAGGCTTTTCAGAAACAGGGGTCGTTTTTGGCGTTTCCAGCTGCTTTTTTTCAGCCGAGGGAGCAGGCGGGCTCGAATCCTTGACCGTTTTCTTGGCCACCGATAAGGGCGCGGACGGGCCTTCGGGCAGCGACCGCTTTCTCTCTGTCGATGTCGTCCCGGCCGCCGTAGCATTAGCACCTTTGGCGGAGTCGGCCAGGGCAGGCTTCGGCGCTTTGCCTTTGAGATCGTTCTCGGAGGGCGCTTTCGGCCAGAATATGACGGCCACGGCCACGAAAGTGGCCAGAAAGGCACCACCCGCCCAGAACCACGGATTGGTCTTTCGCCGGTTCAGACGTCCTTCCTGATAAATGGCACTCAAATCAGGTGCCTTTTCCAGTTTTCGCTCCCGTTCAGCGCGTTTCAGGGCGTCTAGAATCAATGACATGTGGATACCTTCCTAGGGGGTCTCACGTTCCGCTTTCGTCAGCTGAATCAGGGTCTGCTCTCCCACAATGCCGTCCGCTTCCACAGCATAGGACCTTTGAAAATTCATGACCCGCATTTCCAGAATATCATCAAAAACAGCCTCTTCCGTTCCATCCGACACATTGCTCACGCCCTCTATGCGGTTCAGCTGCGCTTTCAGCCAGCGCACATCGGGACCCGAATCCCCTTTTTTGAGGATGGCACTTTTGATGGGTGGCGGTTTCCAGATCAAGGTGAAGTCCCCGAACCAGAAAGGGTCCAGATCGTTTCTCGACAGGGACAGCTGATTGTTCCCAAAATCCAGGAGCACTTTTTGGTCTTTGATCTGCATGGCAGCGACATAATGCCTGCGTCCCCGGTCATCGATCAGTTCCAGAACCGCCGGGCGATTGAGGTGTTTGAGGGTGGTCCAGTTACCCCTGTTGTTGTAGCAGCGATAACCGACGCTGGGCGCCCATTCACAAACACTCATGCCCGACATGGCGGACCCATCTGTGTTTGGAATGGCCAACCCCCAGTGTTTCAACAGGGATTGAAAGGCGTTTTGCATATGAGTATTTGTTTTTTCCCCATAAAACACGTCATCAAGGGTTCCGGGGGCTTCTCCAGCCTTCTCATCTGCGGCGCTCACCGCCGGTTTTGTGGCGGTTTTACTTGGAACCTCCTGCCATTGCGTCCACCATTGGCCGGGGTTCGGATCCTGTAAAAAAAACCATCCCGCTCCCAGGAGAACCAGAAACAGCAGCGCCAACAACCATCCCGTGACGCCTGGGCTTCGAACAAGGGCCTTTTTCCCCATAACTTCAGCGGCGGCCCTGCGGGCCAGGCTCCTGTTAACAACCGAACGTTTCCTGCCGTAGGCGCCGAGTAGCGCCCGATCACTGATGGTATTGATCAGCCGGGGAACGCCACCGGACAACCGGTGTATGAGATGGAGCGTACTTCGCGTAAAGAGTGGGCGCTTACACCCTGCCACCTCAAGGCGATGTTCGATGTAGGCGGCGGTTTCTTCAATTGACAGGGGCGTGAGATGGTAGCGAGCCGTAATCCGCTGCCCCAACTGGCGTAATTCCGGCTGGGCCATCATGCCCTGGAGTTCCGGCTGGCCAATGAGAAGAATCTGCAGCAGCTTCTGGGTGGTGGTTTCCAGGTTGGTCAGCAATCGAACCTGTTCCAACACATCGGTGCTGAGGTTCTGAGCTTCATCAATAATCACCACTGTCCTTTGCCCTTTGGCATGGATTTCCAGCAGGTGACGATTCAAGTGGTCGATGAGTACCTTGAGGCTTTTTGTGGGTGTCGGATAGGACACTTTCAATTCGTCGCAGAGAGACGCCACCAGTTCCAGGGAAGTCTGTTTGGGATTCAAGACCAGCGCAACTTCAACCCCTTCGGGAACCTGTTCCAGCAGGCTGCGGCACAGGGTGGTCTTTCCTGTTCCCACTTCGCCGGTTAACAGCACAAATCCTCCTTTTTCTCCCATTCCAAACAGCAGATGGGCCAAGGCCTCCCGATGGCGCTGGCTCATGAAGAGAAACCGGGGATCAGGGGTCAGGTCGAAGGGATTTTCAGCAAGCCCGAAATATGAAATATACATGGCTTTCCAATCAAAAATAAAATGTTATCTTGTGTCGTTGAGTCCTATTTTCCGGAAGGCGCCTCAAACACTGGCGGCCGTTTCTCTAGAAAAGCCGTCACGCCTTCTACGCCATTTGGCTGCCCTGCCACGAAAGACAATAGATTCCGCTCATTTTCCAAATGGGTTTCGAAACTGGTGTTGAATGAATCGGTCATCAGTTTTTTGGATGCGGCAAAAGAGTCAAGAGATCTTTTCTTCAGTTTGCAAACGAGCTCAAACGCCGTTTCAACGGTTTGGCCATCACCCACCCTTTCGGTTATGAGACCCCATTGAGAGGCTTTTCCTGCACTGATCGGCCGGTCAAATGCTGCGATTTCAAGCGCCCTTGCCGCCCCCACCAGCCGTGGCAAAATGAATGAGCCCCCACCGTCTATGCTGAGCCCGTTGGAGGTATAGCCCTGTTTCAAGATGGCGGATGTTGCCATGACCCTGAAATCACACGAAAGGGCCAATGAAAAACCGCCCCCCGCGGCCAGACCGTTAACAGCCGCCACCACCGGTTTGGGCATTCGCCGGATTTCAATGATGGCCTGATGAAACCGTGCCGCCAGTTCGTGAAAGGCTTTTGAAAGATTATCCTTCCCGGCCGTCGTAGCATTTGCTATTTTGGCGGAGTCGGTATGGTTGTTTACCCATCGCAAATCACCACCGGCGCAAAAGGCATTGCCCTTCCCCGAGATGACCACACCGGCAATGTTCCGGTCCAGGGCCAGGGCGATAAGCGTCTCTGCAAGCCGTTGCACCATATCCAGATCAAAGGCATTATAAGCTTCAGGGCGATCCAGGTAAACAAGTGCAACGCCCTCTTTTTCTTCAAGATGAATCGTATTTGCCATTGGAGACCTCCCTGAACCTGTCCAGCCGTCGTAGCATTTGCTACTTTCCCGGCCGTCGTAGCTTCGCTACTTTGGCGGAGTCGGCGGCGGAGTCGGCTTGAATTCGAGGATTCAATAACCTGTCACTTTCGCATAAGCGCTTTGACAATCATCAACGTGGGTATTACAATTGACTCAGCTCCGCTATTTCGATATGGATAACAGCGTTTGAATGAAAACATGATAATATACCCGCGAAACATATCCTAAACAAGAAATGATTTCAATGGAAACCAAACGCCACTGCTTAATTGATCACTATGAAAGACGCCTCAATTATCTTCGCATCTCCATCACGGACCGATGCAACCTTCGATGCCTCTACTGCATACCGCCTGAAGGTCTTGAAAAATTGCGGCACGAAGACATTCTGACTTACGAAGAAATTCTCCGTCTGGCCCGCATCGCCGCCCGTCTGGGTGTGGATAAGATCCGTTTGACCGGGGGTGAGCCCCTTGTAAGAAAGGATTTCCCACTCTTGCTGCCCGAGTTGATGTCCATAACCGGACTCAAAGATGTATCCATCACCACCAATGGGATCTATCTGAAAGAACACTTAGAAACCATCTGCTCAGCCGGCGTAAAACGGATCAACATCAGCCTTGACAGCCTTAAAAGGGAGCGGTATCAGCAGATTACCGGCTTTGACAGTTTTGATCGCGTCCGGGAAGCCATTTTACTGGCGCACAAAATGGATTTTCATCCCATTAAAATCAATATGGTGGTCCTCAAGGGCATCAATGACGATGAGGTGGCTGATTTTGCCCGGCTGTCCGTGCGCCATCCTTTTCATGTGAGGTTCATTGAATATATGCCCAGCGGCCTTTTTCTCCATAATGAGCCTTTGCATTATGTATCAAATACGGTTATCCGGGAGAGGCTTGAAGCCATAAGCCCACTGATCCAGCTTCCCAAAAAAGCCATTGACGGCCCCACAGTGCGCTACCGGTTTGAAGGGGCGCAAGGGGAAATCGGCTTTATCAGCCCGCTGACCCATCATTTCTGTCAGGTATGTAACCGCCTGAGACTTACCGCTAAAGGACATTTGAGGCTCTGCCTGCTGTCCGATCACGAACTGGATCTGAAAGGCCCCATGAGGGCAGGTGCCACGGACGGTGATTTGGAAAAGATTTTTTCAGAAGCGGCTGACCATAAACCCCGCGCTCACCATTTGAATTCGGAGGATGAAATGTCCCTCGAAGGGCGTATGTCAACCATCGGGGGGTGATTTGATTGCGGATTTCGGATTGCGGAATTTTAAAGGCTGCCATTGGGTGTAAGCCGGGCCAGCAGGTTTCTAGCGTTCAATCCCATGATCTGGTCTATCTGGTCAGTGGTAAGTCCTGCAGCTTCCATCTCCTTGAAGTACCGCTGTGGCTTTAAAAGGGGAAAATCGCTGCCAAACAATATCTTGTCAAAGCCCACCACTTCACCGGCAATCCTGTAAATTTCCGGACGGTATAAAAATGGCGATGCGGCCGTATCGAACCACACGTTTTCAAGCACCTTTACCACTTCTTTTTTCATCAAGGCATAAAACAGAAGCCCTCCGCCCCAGTGGGCCAGAATGATGCGGTTTTCAGGATAGGCTTTCACGAAATCATAAATCTGGCGAAGGGTATTGGGCGTTTTTCCGGGATATTGATGCCCCACCGGTTCATTGGTGTGAAGCATGAAAAGGCCATCCCGCTCTAAACATGTGGCCATGACCGGTTTAAGAGTTTGAACCACCGCTGTTGTTATGCCGCCGCCGTAAACAGCCAGTTCCCCCACTCCCGAGAGACTTTGATCAAAACACCGGTCCGCCTCCCTCGCCCCTGTTGGCGAAAAAGGGGAGAAACAGGCCAGGCCCACCAGTCGATCAGGATACCGGTTTACGGCCTCAATCACATAATCGTTATTCAGCTTGAAATAGTCGGCATTTTCCCAGGGAAAACCAAACACAACGGACTTTTGAACATCTGCTTCGTCCATTGCTGAAATCAGGTCCCGTGCGCCCACCAGTCTAGCCTGGTGAGAATTGTAAAGGGTTTTAAAGGCTTGCTCGCCTTTAAAAAAATCCTCCCGGTTTTCTCGGATGAGGGGAGGAAAAATATGGGTGTGGAAATCAATGATCATTTGAGTACCGCCGCAAGAAAGGTGTTCAGGGCTTCAGGTGAAAACCCCACGATTTTTTCTACTATCTAACCATTAATAGTGAAATAGAAAAGAAAGTCAATGCTCATAATATAGATTTCAGGTTAATCCGCATGGTGGTATATTTCCCGGTAGTTCATCGTTTATGGTGAAGCGCCGAAAAGCCCGAAAAAATTGCAATCCAGTCCGCACTCCGCATTCCGAAATCCGCAATCCTCACAGCATATCATAAGGATCCACATCCACCATGAATTGTACCCGGTTTGCCCCCGGCATCTGATCAAAAACCCTTTCCGCTTCTTGAAGAAAGTGTTTCAGGAGGGGAGAGCTTTGGCACTTGATCAGCAGTTGCCAACGGAATTTGCGTTTCAGCCGGGGCATGGGCGCCGCAACCGGACCCAGCAGCTGAATTTCCTTGCCCCGGGTGGGCCAGTTTTTCAGCATCTCTCGCAACCGCCGCCCCAGTTCGCGAACCGCTGCCCCGGTTTTTGCGGGGTCACTGCCCTGAAGTTTCAGGCAGGCCAGATTGGAAAAAGGGGGATACCGGAGCTGCCTACGAATGTTTTTTTCCTTTTCAAAAAAGAGATTGAAATCGTGCTTCACGGCCGCCTGAATCACATAATGATCCGGATTGAAGGTCTGAACAATCACCCTTCCCTTATGATCACCCCGCCCCGTTCTTCCGGCCACCTGGCTCAAAAGTTGAAAGGTTCTCTCCCCCGCCCGGAAATCCGGAAATCCCAGCGACAAATCTGCCGCAACCACCCCCACCAGGGTCACGTTCGGAAAATCATACCCTTTGGTAATCATCTGTGTGCCCACGAGGATATGGGTTTTTTCACTGGCGAAGTCCTTCAGGATGTTCGTAGCTGTTCCCTTCTTACGGGTGGAATCCGTATCCATGCGGGAGATGCGGGCATCAGGGAAAAGGGCGTTCAATTCGACCTCCATCTTTTCCGTTCCGAATCCAAAGGGCTTCAGGCTGTGACCCCCGCAAGTTTTACACGAAACCCCCGGCGGGGATTTGAAACCGCAATAATGGCAAACCAGGCGGTTTAAATTGAGATGAAAGGTCAGCGATACATCACAGTTGGGGCAGCGCAGGGCCCGGCCACAGGATCTGCACAGAAAAATTTGATGAAACCCCCTTCGGTTCAAGAATAAAATCGACTGGTTACCCGCATCCAGGTTTTCCCGAAGGGCCATTTTAAGGGTGGGGCTGATCATGGGCTCTTTGCCGCTTTCATCTTTGACCTTGCGCATGTCCACAATTTCCATGTCGGGCATGGGCCGCTGTTCCACCCGCTCAGGCATTTCAAGCAGATGGTAGCGTGAATCTTTCGCATTTTGAAAGGACTGGACCGACGGTGTTCCGGATCCGAGAACCACCACGGCACTTTCGAAACGTGCCCGTACCAGGGCCGCATCCCTGGCGCAATAGGGCGGCCCGGCACTTCCCGTCTGTACATAGGCGGTATCGTGCTCCTCATCCACAATGATTAACCCCAGCCGAGAAAGGGGCGCGAACAGGGCTGAACGGGCGCCGATCACCAAATCCAAATCGCCTGCCGCCATTCGAGACCACTGGTACAGCCGTTCACTTTTACTCAGTCCGCTGTGATAAAGGGCTACCCGTTCCCCCAGTCGAGACCTGAAAACCCCCTCCAGATAGCCGGCCAGAAGAATTTCAGGGGCCATAAGGATGGCCTGCCGGCCCGATTTGATCACGTGTTCAACGGCCCTTGCATAGACCTCGGTTTTGCCGCTTCCCGTAACGCCATAAAGCAAAAATGAACCAAAACTTCCCTGGTCCAGTCGGTTGTTGATCTGTACCAAGGCCTTACGCTGATACGGATTCAGGGGGTGCGGACCGGCGGGTGGCATTGTCCCCGGTTTTTTTCGCAGTGATACGACATGGCGCTCCAGAATGTCTCTCTTTAGCCATTTGTTGACCAGGTACGGGCCGTTTTTGAACCGGCGCCTTAAGTCACTCAAAGGGACAGACCTTTTTTCAAACACCAGTTTTAGAAATTCAACTTCGTTTTCAGCCTTTGAAACCTTCCCCCGCTTCAAAAGGGCGGCGTCAAAATCAACATCACCCCTGGGCCGAACGCATTTTAATGCTGAGGCGGATTTTAGATTTCTGCGCCTCAAGCGGTTTTCCAACCGAATATATCCCTTTTCCTGGAAGGGATAGATCTTTATCATGGACCAGGGAAGTTTTTTACCGGGGTTATTGCCGATCCAGCGTAATATGCGAACCGCTTCCGAATCAAACAGCCTGCCTTTAACAAATGCCTTGCCTTTTTCGGTCAGCGTGGCGGATTTAAACGGTTCCCCGGGCAGAGACGCATGGATCACCATGCCCAGCGGATGCCGGTAATATTCAGCAATCCATTCAAAAAAAGAGACCATTTGCGGGTGAAAGAGGGGTTCCGGGTCCAGGATATCCTCAATTTCCTTCAGGTCGTGAACGGGTGTTTCAAAGATCTCTTCCACCACGTAACCGGTTATTCGGCGGCGATTGAAGGGTACCAGGACACGGGTGCCGACGCGAACCAAAGATCTGAGGGATTCCGGAACAGCGTATGAAAAGGGTTCCCTGACGGGCGCCGACACTGCGATGCTTACACAGGAAAAAGGTTCAGGAGCGGTCTTCTCAATCATCCCGCATCCTTCTGACCTGGGTGATGACGGCTTGGGCGGCTATTTCAATCTCCTCCGGGGTATTGTGTCTTCCCAGACTGAATCTCAACGCGCCCATACCCACCCGGGGAGACACCCCCATGGCTGACAGCACATGGGAAAGCGTTACCCCCTGATCGTGACACGCGGCCCCGGTGGACGCCATGACGTTGGGAATTGCTGAAAGTATCCGTCCCCCTTCAAGACCGGGGACTGAAACATTGAGGGTATTGGGCAGTCGCTTAGTTTCAGGTCCGTTTAGAACCAGGTCCTCAATGCCCTCAAAAAGAAGAAACTGTAACTGATCCCTCAAATGGCAGATCTGTTTCTCATCACGGGCGAGCCGCTCCCGGGCCACACGGCATGCAGCACCAAGACCCACTGTCAAAATGGTATTTTCCGTTCCCGCCCGTCTTCCGTTTTCCTGGCCGGCCCCGTGAATGAGCGGTGTCAGGGAAAGGCCATCACGCACATAAAGGACACCCACACCCTTGGGGCCGTAAAGCTTATGGCCCGCCACGCTCAAAAAATCGACCCCCAGTTCCTCCACCCGGATGGAAATTTTTCCCACGGCCTGAGCTGCATCCGTGTGCAGCGGGATGTCATATCCCTTGGCTATTTGGGCAATTTCCCCGACGGGTTGAAGGGCGCCGGTTTCGTTGTTGGCGAGCATGATGCTGATCAGCCCGGTATCGGGCAAAATGGCTTTTTGAACCTGATCCGGGTCTATGAGACCTTTAGCGTCCACCTGAAGAATGGTCACCCGAGCCCCGAGTTCGCTCAAAAAAAGCGCCGGATTCAGAATTGCCGGGTGTTCGATTGCGGATGTAATGAAGTGAAATCTCTCAGGATACCTGAAATCAACAAGCCCTTTGAGGACCATATTGTTGGATTCTGTGCCCCCTGATGTGAAAATGATTTCATGGGGCCCACAACCCAAAAGTGCCGCCACATCTTCCCGCGCACGCTTAACCCCGTGATTTGCCCTTACACCCAGTGAATGGGAACTGGAAGGATTGCCGAAATGTTCCGCCATAAAGGGCGTCATGGCGGAAATGGCTTCCGAAGCAATGGGGGTTGTGCCGTTATGATCCAGGTAAATAGGAGACGTTAAAACCGCTTTAGTCATGAAAACCACCTTTCAAAAAAATCGGGCCACCATAATCTCAGCTTGGGCGAAACGCCAAAGATGCTGATTAATGACGCTTTCTAAGCTTTTTAGAATAAATTTTGCCAATTGACAACATATTACACAAATGATAGATACCATCCCAGGAATGGGCCTTGCCAATACCTGGGATAGGTTCGTCAAACTGAAACCAATCGAACATTCGTGTGGAGAAAGAGCAAATATGCCATCCGTAAGAATTCTGGGGACAGGATCTTATGTGCCGCCAAAGGTTTTGTCCAACTTTGATATTCAAAAAATGGGGCTGGAAACCTCCGATGAGTGGATTGTCAAAAGGACCGGCGTCAGCGAAAGAAGAATTGCCGATTCGGATGTGACAACCGCTGATCTAGCCTGTGAAGCAGCGCTTAAAGCCTTTGATATGGCCGGCATGACAGCCAGAGAGGTTGACCTCATGATTGTGGCCACCATTACCCCGGATACCTGCTGTCCTTCTGCTGCCAACTGGCTTCAGGCCAAACTGGATGCACCTCAGGCCGTAACCTTTGATATTACGGCGGCTTGCTCCGGTTTTATTTTTGCCCTCAACGTGGCGGAGCAATACCTGAGGACGGGTGCTGCCCGAACGGTCCTGGTGGTAGCTTCCGAAGTGATGACCCGCACCCTGGATTGGACGGATCGGAACTCCTGTATTCTCTGGGGAGACGGGGCTGGTGCTGCCGTGTTGCAGATGGGGGACGCGGGCCCTGAAATTCTTTCCACCCATCTGCACACAGACGGCCACAATGGTCAGGATCTTTTGATGCCCGGGGGAGGGTCCAAAACCACACCCATCTCCCATGAGAGCGTGGATGAAAAACGCCATGTCCTTCAGCTGATTGAAGCCAACGCTAGTTTCAGGGTGGCAGTGAGGCATTTCGTCGAATCCATCAAGGAAGGGGCCGAGCATAACAATGTGGACGTTCAGGATATTGACTGGTTTATACCCCACCAGGCCAATTTACGCATGTTCCAATCCATGGCCAAGACACTGAAGCTTTCAATGGAAAAATTTTATGTGACCCTCAACAAGTACGGCAACATTTCCTCTGCCTCCTGTGCCATCGCTTTTGATGAAGCGGTTCGGGACGGCAGCATTCGGAAGGGCCATCTGGTCTGCCTTCCGGTGTTCGGCGGCGGTCTCACGTGGGGCAGTGCCCTGGTCCGTTGGTAAAGCGTAGACTTGTTAGGGAAAGGGCATCTATCAAATGATCCTTCAAGCACTGGAAAAGGCCGGCATCGGATTTGAGGCCGGGTTTAAAAGTTTTAAAGCAAACCGCCCGACGCTTCTCATGATCCACGGCGCCGGGGGGAGTGCGCAGGTCTGGCGCAATCAGGTTCATCTGCTGAAATCATCCCTTAACACGCTGGCCATCGATCTGCCGGGTCACGGAAAAACCGCCGGCAACGCCAAAAACACCATTGATGGATATGCGCAATGGCTTATGGAAACCCTCGAAGCATTTTTCCCCGACCAACCCTTCCTCATGGGTCATTCCATGGGCGGTGCTATTGTTCAAGAGGCGGCATTTAAAAGCCCCGCTTTGATGAAGGGGATCATTCTGGCAGCCACCGGCCCCCGCCTGGGTGTGGCGCCGGCTTTTCTGGACGGCCTTTTAAATAATTTTGACAACATCATTGATACCATCATGGGTTATGCCTACGCTCCGGAAGTGGACCAGAGACTTGTTACAGAGGGTGCAGCCCTCATGAGAGAGGCCGGATCAACGATCGTTCATGGGGATTTCACGGCCTGCAACCAGTTTGATATGCGAGACCGGATTGCACAAATCACCCTTCCCGCACTTATCCTGTGCGGGGAAAAAGACCAATTGACGCCGCCCTCGCTTTCTCTAAAACTGAAAACGGCAATTGAGGGAAGCCGGTGTGATATTATCCCTTCAGCCGGTCACATGGTCATGATTGAAACCCCTGAGGTCTTTAACAAAAGTGTACTGGATTTTATCCATCATTCCGCTTCATAATTTTACTTTCCGGGGCCATAATATTGATTCGGGGAGAAACAAATTCTGTTTCTTTTTACGTCTGCGGAAAGATGAATAAAACACTACTTGTTTGTTCTGTTATTTTTGGGCGCGAAAGATTCTATCACTGCTGATTTTTTCAATTATCAGCCTAACATTTTCCGGCTTGATTCGCCCCTGGCATAGGTACGTCCCGTCTCCTCGGAGTTTTATGTATCCTTCCTCCGAACCGCATCGGGCATAAACAAGATCGTAGTCATTGGCCATGCTTTTCAAAATGCAGAAAGGAGGCGTTGGTTCGGGGTGCAGGAAATTGCCGTTCCACGGATCCTTTTCATACTGATCTGAAACAAACCATTTCAATGAAGAATACAAATCCGTTTGTTGAAAGCATGCATCGATCTTTCCCTTCCTTTTACCGCCCGACGCTACCACCATCGGAATTCTGGCAAAGGCGGAACCTCCATAAAGGTCCAGTTCGGCCTTTGAAAGCGGCGCCATAATTCGGTGATCGCTAGTGATAATCAGGACGCCATTGCTGAAAAAGCCGCAATCCTCAAGCTTATTGTAAAAAACTCCCAATTGCCGGTCTACGTAAGTGATCACCGCTTTCTCTGTGTTGGACCTTCCCTCTGGATCAAGGAAAGGCAAATGACTCGTGACCGTTTCAAGAACCATAAAATAGGGCCGTTGATCCGAGTTCAAGCTTCCTATCCTTTTTACGGCATAGGCAAACAGGGCTTCATCCGGCGCGGCGTTGAAGGCGAAGTGCGGCCATTCTTTATAGAAAAATGTTTCAGCCCCCTCAACAGTATTAAAACCTATATGCGCAAGCCATGCTCCTTTGTTCGTGAAACCCAAGTCGCCAGTGGTTAGAAAAAACGTTTTGTAGCCCACTTTGTTCAAAAAAGCGGCGACGGACTCTTTTTGATAAAAACCCTCGAAAGCAGAATGTTGCCCGGTGCCCACGATTGGTAACGGAACTTCTCCAAGAAACAACGCAATCAGGCCATGTTCGGTGGTGAAGCCATTCGCGAAAAAATTCGTAAAGCTCAGATTTTCTTTTGAAATGGCATCGAGGTGCGGTGTGTAATTGTTGATGCCCGAGAAAAATTGGCTGTGACAGGATGAAAGTGATTCGACAATCACCAGTATTATATCAATTCGTTTACTTGCCCCTTCACATATTTCCGTTCTCTTTTGCCGCTTTTCTTTCAGCGCCGCGATAAAATCGCTAGAATATGGTTTTTCCAAACCCTTGGGCATGTTGTAGGCGAATAAATTTTGATAGGCCCATCCATGAAGAAAAATGCGATTCACGGGGACAAAACTGAAAATCGAAAAACAAAGCCCACAGATCAAGAGCAGCCTGCCAATCATTTTTTTGTGCCGTCCGGTTACTTGAAACATGATAAAAGAAATGAGCAATAACGACAAAATGCTGGCAAGAATAATTCCGATCACCTCGGTGGAAAAAAGATTGAAGAAAAGCGCCTTTACAGGAATGAGGAACGAAAGACCGGCTTTAATTTCTGCGCCGTATTTTAAGATATCATGGTAATGAAGGCGCTTGAAAAATTTTAATAACAGCAACACATCGACAGCGTAAATAAAAATAATAAAAATCACGACCGCTTTTAACAGGTACGCAACCCATTTTATCGATTTGACAAATGTATTAAAAAAGCCGAAATAAAGCAGTAAAAGCACGACGCCGATAACGATGGCGTCATTATTGACGATGTTCAAGAAAACCGGCTCATTCCGACCGGTGTGCAGGGAAACAAACGACCAAACCCCGTGCGCCCGATACACTACAAAAAAAATAAGACTTGAAATAACCAGAAAATAGCTGATAAGCCCCACCTTATTGAAAAAAGTCCGACAATCGAGCATGTCAATCTTCTTCCAGATTGTAGGCCGATATTGCCCTCATTGAGAAGGCCTTTTTATCGACTAAGATCTTCGGGCAGAATATTGTCCGTATAAATCCCATGGATGCCCTTTCTGCGAAGGTAGTTTAAAATTTCGATTTTGTTGATCGTATGTGCGTATACAGTGACGCCTTTTCGGTTCAACTCACTGAGCAGGGAAAATGAAAAGGCCCTGCGCACCGGCATGGTGATGGCGAAAGGATTGTTGTTGGTCGCGAACCTTATGACTTCGGCATCCGACAAAGACGAACGGTACAAGGTGAAAATCACCTTTTCAAACCCCAATAGTTTGGCCGGTTTAAATTCAGACGGGTCATAGATCTGAGGAATAAAATGCTTCTGAAACTTTCCTGAGTTCCTGGCGATTATTTTTAGAGCGGGGAGATTCCTCTCCTTCACGTCGGTAATAATATAGGCGTCATTATGTTTCGATAACCAGAGAAAAAGAGAAGCAAGGGACATCTGGGTCATGCTGTGCTTCATTTTCATGGATTCGAACTGTTCAAGCGACGGCTGTTTTTTTGCGTCGTCGAACAATCCGCTAAAAGTCCGTTCCCAGTCATGAATTAAAACCAGACGGTCATCGGATGTCCAGCAGAAGTCGATTTCAAAATAGCGATGTCCTTTCGCGTAATTGCTATCCAAAGCTTCACGCGAATTTTGTCCCGCCCGACCGTCGATCTCCCCCCCCGCGTGAGCTATAAGTGTCGGGGGAGCAAGATCTGAAATAGAGCCGTTTTTGTTTTTTTTCCCAAAAGAAATCCCTGTATTCGGAAGAAGAAAGAGCTCAATGTTCGCGATCGCGACTAAACCATTTAGATCAAACAGGTCATTGCCGGGAGGACAGAGGACAAAGTACCATGAATAAAGTCCGACCCGTTTATTTTTCAATGGAATCGACGTCATCTCATAAAGGGGTTTGTCCACCACGGTCCATTCTGGTTTCTTATGAAAAATGGAAAAATCACCGTTGGGATCTTGAACCACAACATACGCGTCCACGACACCCACTGGAATTTGTGAAGCCTTGACGCTGATTGATATGCGCATTGTATCTTCGGGTGTGAATATGCTTTTGTTTGCAGCAATTGTCACCCCGGACGTTTCCTGGTTGGCATTGCCAAGAGAAAGCCCCTGGATTGGCGCGCTGAACAACAGAAATGAAAGAATGAATGTAATGGTGTACATCTTTCCGCTCATATGAAAACGCCTCTTCTTGGCTAGAACTGTATGGAATTTTCCGTTGTGTGTCAATGGGCAAACGGTGGTAATAACTTGCAGGATGAAGCAAGATTGGGGGTGTGTCATTTTTCTTGCCTTTTCATATAATCCCTTGGTATTTTAACGATTAGCTAAAGATAATAATACTTTTACAAAGCAGTGAAGGCCATTCATTCACAGGTATTGGTTTTAGGTCCATGCAGAAGACTTCCGCCGGAGACCGGCTTATTATTTTCGGGCGATACCCTGTGCCGGGAAAGACCAAAACCCGTTTGATCCCTGCCTTGGGGCCGGCCGGCGCCGCAAATCTTCAGCGCCTGTTAACCGAAAAAACCTTTCTTACGGCAAAAGACTTTACCGCTAAAAATAAAATTACCATCGAATGCTGTTTTGAAGGCGGTACTAAAAAAAAAGTACGCCGCTGGCTGGGTTCCATCCCCCTAATATCCTTTCAGCATGAGGGTGATTTAGGGCAACGGGTGCGGTCCGCCCTCTTTGACGCCTGCCGTGCCGGAAACAAACGGGTGGTTTTGCTGGGTACGGACATTCCGGGGTTATCAACCAAAATTTTTGAAGAAGCGTTTGACGCGTTATTGAAACATGACATTGTTTTGGGACCCAGCATGGATGGGGGTTATTGGCTCATCGGGCTGAAACGTCCCATTGACCTTTTTCAGAATATCGATTGGAGTACACCCCGGGTCCTTAGGCAGACCCTGGCACAGGCCCAGCTTATGGGGTTGACAGTCTACCTGCTCGAATTTCTATCGGATGTGGACACCCCTGAAGATTTAGGGAGATGGCGGCTTGAAGAAAGTGTACCAGAGATTTTCTTGACCGTCGTAATACCGGCCTTTAACGAAGAAGACCATATTCACCGATCCATTCTGGGTGCAACAGACCGGGACGTGGAAGTGGTTGTGGTAGATGGGGGAAGCACCGATAGCACCGTCAATCAGGCTGAATCCCTTGATGCACGGGTCATCCACTGCCCTTTGGGTCGTGCTCGGCAGCAGAATTGCGGGGCCGCTGCGGCTAAGGGTGAGAATCTGCTCTTTCTCCATGCGGATACCCTTTTGCCCGAAGGCTATGTGACCCAGGTTTTTGAAACCCTGATGGCGCCGGGAGCCGTGCTGGGCGCTTTTCGATTCAAAACAGATTTTCGTCGTCCCCTGATGCGGCTTGTGGAGTGGGTTACCCACCTGAGATCCAGATATCTGCGGCTTCCTTATGGGGACCAGGCGATTTTCATGAAAAAGTCGGTTTTTGAAAGGGTCGGTGGTTTTCCCATGGTTCCCATCGGGGAAGACCTTTTGCTGGTGCGCCATCTGATCAAACACGAAAATGCGCAGGTTCTATTGGCCACGGGCACAGCTGTCACATCAGGCCGCCGATGGAAAACCTATGGGCCGCTTAAGACCACATGGATCAACCAGCTGATGCTGGCGGGCATGGCCATGGGTATTTCCCTTCAAACCCTGTCCCGCCTCTACCGAAGGTCGTCTTAATGGATTTTCTTGACTTAAAAATGACCGCCGGCTTATATATAACCTTAACGGTTCAGGTTTTTGATCCTGCCGACGTAGCGCTCGCTACTTTGGCGGAGTCGACGCCTTACCAGGCAGGTGAATTTTTATGAAAGCCCCTCATCCAAACCAGAAATTTGAAGCTCTTTATGAAGTACTGGGATATACGTTCAGGGACCCTGCGCTGGTCCTTCAGGCATTTCGGCATTCCTCCTATGTGAATGAGCACGTAGGGGCCAGTCTTGAAGACAATGAGCGCCTCGAATTCCTGGGAGATGCTGTACTCGACCTGGCCGTCAGCCATCTGCTCATGGAAAAAAACAGAGAGGCCAATGAAGGGGAGCTCTCCAGGTTCAGGTCCATGGTGGTCGATGAAGCAGGGCTTCATGATGTCGCCACAAGGCTTGAACTGGGCCGCTATCTGCTTTTGGGGAAAGGGGAAGACCAGAGCCTCGGCAGGCAGAAGCCTTCTATCCTTGCGGATGTCACCGAAGCCCTTATCGGGGCCGTTTATCTTGACGGTGGATTTGACATAACCAAAAAGGTCATTGAAAAGTTGTTTGCCCCCCTTCTGAAAAAACTGGAAACAGATGATCTGGTTCAAGATTTTAAGAGTCTGCTGCAGGAATTTACCCAGCAGGCTTTCAAAAGTCTTCCAAAATACCGGCTCACGGAAGAGACAGGGCCTGCACATGATAAGGTGTTTCGTATTGCTTTGGCCGTTAATGGCATTGTTATGGCTGAGGGGAAAGGAAAAAGCAAAAAGGAAGCCGAACAGCGTGCAGCAAAGGAGGCGTTTTTCAGCTTGAAAGAAGATTGAGACCCCTGATTATCCCCATATTTATTTCCCACGCCGGATGCCCGCACAGGTGCCTTTTCTGCGATCAGGAACAGATCACCGCTCAGACACATCATTTGCCAGGCCCTCAAAAGGTGCGAAAAACCCTGGATGCGGCGATACATGCCCACGGGTTTGACCCGAATCGAAATGCGGAATTGGCTTTTTATGGCGGAACATTTACCGGGCTTAAGAAAGCCCGCATGGAATCCCTGCTGAAAGCTGCGGCACCTTACGTGCACTCCGGCATGGTACAGTCCATCAGGATTTCAACGCGCCCTGATTCACTGGATGAGGAACGGATGGCCATTTTGAAGGCATATGGTGTTTCCACGGTGGAACTGGGCGCCCAGTCCATGAATGACCGTGTTCTGACGCTTTCTCAAAGGGGACACAGCGCAGAGGACACCGTCACAGCGGTTCGGATGTTGAAAGACCACGGTTTTCAGGTGGGAATCCAGCTGATGCCGGGCCTTCCCGGTGATTCAAGGGAAGAATTTTCCGCTACCACAAAAAAAGTACTGGCCCTTAAACCCCATATGGTGCGGCTGTATCCCGCCCTGGTGATAAAAGGGACCGGACTCGCCCGGTTGTATGGGGCGAGGGCGTATCGGCCCTTTTCTCTTGAAGAAGCCGTCAACCTGTGTGTGGAGAGCGTCCTTTTGCTCGAGGGAAATGGGATTCCGGTGATCAGAATCGGTCTTATGAACTCGCCGTCGCTTCTGGAAAAGGGTCGCATCGTATCAGGCCCTTGGCACCCCGCCTTTGGATTCCTGGTCCGCTCTGCCATCCATCTCAGGGGCATTGCCCCTGACCTGCTGGTCCCTGGAGATGCCGAACAGATCAGAATTTACACACCCATGCGGGAAATTCCCCTGGTAAGGGGCTACAAAAACCAGGGGATCCGGAAAATTGAACAAATAACAGGGGCAAGGGTCATGGGCGTTGTGCCCGATGACACGGTTCCAATGGGAAGAATTCGTTTGGAGAAGATATGAGTTTTAAGTCGGGATTTATCGGCATTATCGGTCCGCCCAACGTGGGCAAGTCGACCCTGTTAAACCGCATCATGGGAACGAAACTTGCCATCGTGTCCCCTAAACCGCAAACCACCAGAAACCGTATCCTGGGCGTTTTTCATCAGGATGACTGCCAGATGGTGTTCATGGATACCCCGGGGATTCACCGAACCCGGACGGCGCTCCACAAATCAATGGTTGACGCCGCTTTTGCGGCCTTTCATGAAGTGGATATCATTCTGATGATGATCGAGTCGGGTGCCCGTGAAGATCCCGCTATTCCATCCATTATCAAAGGCTTGAAATCAATTGAAAAACCCTTGTTTTTGGCCATTAACAAAATCGATAGGGTGGAAAAAGAAAGGATCCTCCCCATTTTAGAAGATTACGGGAAGAAATTTCCCTTTGATGCCATGATTCCCATCTCTGCGCTCAAGGGCCATGGTGTGGATGCATTATTGAGCCAATTGAAACGGCGCTTGAAACCGGGACCCAGGTTTTTCCCTTCGGATATGAACACCGATCAATCGGAAGCTTTCATGGTGTCTGAAATTATTCGGGAGAAAATTTATCAATACCTCAGCCAGGAACTGCCCTATTCATGTGCCGTTACCATTTTAGAGATTGAGGATGTGCCTCAAAAAAATCTGGTATCCATTGGGGCCAGAATCCATGTTGAAAGCGATTCCCAGAAAGGCATCTTCATTGGCCGTGGGGGAGGGATGATCCGGAAAATCGGTCGTTCCGCCAGGCTTGAACTGGAAGCGCTATTCGAAGCAAGGGTTTATCTTGATCTGGCGGTACGTCTGGAGAAAAACTGGAGCAAAGACACCCGCGCTTTGAAACGACTGGGATATTGAGACCGGATTGCAGATTTTGGAGGCATAAAAAAACCAACCCCGCAAAGCGAGGTTGGTTTCTTAGGAGGAAAGAGTAATTTTTAGACTCTATATGACGCTTTTCTAGATGCAATTAGCTTGCCAAAAAATCAAAGGTTGCTATTTTTTCCTTTAACCTATTGTTTTTTATGGGATGAATTCGGATTACGATCATTTTCAGTCTTGTAGTGTACAACCGAAATAGTACAATATTCTGTACCCGGAAAAAGCTCCGAAAAGGTTTTTAAGCGTAAATACATATAATGATTGGAAATTTTGTGGTACAACACCTTTTACCGCTATAGAGTGATGTTGTACTTTTTCATTTTGTGCTGAATCAGGCTTTTGGTAATGCCTAAACTTATGGCTGCGTGGGACTGAACATTATTGGATTGGGCCAGGGCTCTTCGAACAAGCCTTTCCTCTATCTCTTCCATGGCTTTGGGCAGGGGGATATGGGAGGGAACAAATCGCTCCACATCGAACTCGGTTTCCGTATCGACGAGTGATCTTGGTAGATCATCCAAGGTGATAACACCACCCGTATGCAACACCATGGCCCTTTCAATAACATTTTCCAACTCCCTGACGTTTCCCGGCCAGGGGTGTGTGTAAAGCGCTTTCCACACTTCAGGGCGCAGCTTGACTTTCTTTTTGTGATCCCCCTCTTGAAATTTGTCAATGAAATGTTTCACGAGCAGCGGTATATCGTCGGTGCGCTCCTGAAGTGATGGCGCGTCGATGTGGATCACATTCAGACGATAGTATAGGTCTTCACGAAATACGCCTTTGGCCACGTCCTCTTTGATATTCCGGTTCGAAGCAGAAAGGACGCGAACATCCACTTTGATGGTCCGGGTTCCCCCCACCCGTTCAAGCTCCATTTCCTGAAGGACCCGCAAAAGTTTAACCTGAAGCGCCGGCGGCATTTCCCCCACTTCGTCCAGGAATATGGTGCCCCCGTCCGCCAATTCAAACCGGCCTTTTTTCATGGCGACAGCACCCGTAAACGCACCCTTTTCGTGCCCGAACAATTCACTGGTCAGAAGGGTTTCCGTCAGAGCACCGCAATTGATGGAAATGAGCGGTCTTTCTTTTCTTGGCCCCTGGTAGTGAATGGCTTTGGCAATAAGTTCTTTTCCGGTGCCCGATGGTCCGGTGATGAGGACTGACGCCTTTGAACTGGAGACCTTGTCAATGAGGTCATATGCTTTCATCATCGGCTTACTTTTGCCCACCATATTGCCATATCTGAATCGATTGGAAAGGGCTTCCGCCAGTAATCTGTTATCTTTCACCAGCCGGTGGTTCTCCATCGCCTTTTTTACTGTCAACTTGAGCTGATCATTTTCAAATGGTTTCTGGATGTAATCATAGGCATGCTTTTTCATGGCCTCAACCGCCATTTCAATGCTGCCAAAGGCGGTCATCATGATAACGGGGATTTCCTGATTGATTTTCTTACATGTCTCAAGAAGTTCCATGCCGCTCATTCCGGGCATCTTCATATCCGTGATGATCAGATCGAGATCTGCTTCACGAAGGATGCTGACGGCCATTTTAGCATCCCTGGCCGTTACGATTTCATAGCCTTCAGCGCTCAGAAGCGCTTCCAGCACAACGAGATAGTTTTTTTCATCATCAACAATCAGGATGGTTTCCATGGTTTTCCAAACTCCGTATAAAAAACCCAGATTATCCCTTTGGCAACTGGATAAAAACCTGGGTTCCCGTTTTTTGAGCAGTGGATTCCTTATGATGGCTCTCAATCCATATGCGGCCCCGGTGTCCTTCGATAATATTGCGAACAATGGAAAGGCCCAGGCCGCTTCCCTTGTCTTTGGTGCTGAAAAAAGGATCGAAGATCTTTTTCAGGTCTTTTTCACGAATGCCACCCCCGTTGTCTTCAATGGCCACCCGATAATAATCTTTTTCTTCCGAAACGCTGACCGAAAGGGTTCCAACGTTTTCCATGGCCTGAATGGCGTTCATGAAAATGTTTAGAAAAGACCGGTAGAGCAACTGGGGATCCGCCCTGAGGGGCAAAGGCCGATGGGGTAAATTGTCCCGCAGTAAAATTTTTTCCGTTTCAGGCGCCACTTGCAGAAACTGTATGTTTTTGTCCAAAATTTCATCCAGGTCACAATCCTGAAAATGAGGTTCCTGGGGCCGGGCGAAGTCTAGGAACTCCGTAACAATATTATTGAGCCTGTTCGATTCTTCAACAATCAGGTCTGAGAGCCTGGCCTGTGATTCATTGCCGGCTGACATGCTGCCCATCAGTTCGGCAGTGCTTCGAATAATGCCTAAGGGATTTCTGATTTCATGGGACACGCCAGCGATCATCTGGCCAAGCGCCGCCAGTCGTTCCGCCTGATTCAGTTGAGCCTCCAGTTCTCGTTGTTCCCTGGCCCTTTCAGCAATGGTTTTTTCCGCTTTGTGCACGATAAAAAGAAGTGCTACAAAAATCATGCCCATGATGAGGATTGACAGCCCGAAAATCAGATACTGAAACCGAACCAAGGATTCATATTCCTTGGTAAGATCCTGTATCAATTCAAAGACGCCCAAAACATGCCCGGTTTCCCCCAGAAAAGGTCCAGCACCCATGAAGGGGATATAAGTTCGCAGCTTTTTTTCGCCCCCGATCCGTTGAATGCCAGTGCCCCAGATACCATTTCCCCCGGATACGAGCCTGGAAGAATTCTGTCCCATGACCGCCTTCTTGTAGCCAAGGCTTTCCCGCACTTTTTTTCCAATAAGGTTGGGATCGGTACTGTATGCAATAACACCCTGGTTGATATCATACATGTTCACCAGATCGATTTTAAAGCTGTGGGTGGTGTTTCGTACGATTCGATCCATTAAAGCCTGCTGTCGTTTTTCCCTTAATCGCATTTTCCCAAACTGTTGGGTTACGGGCAGAACAAAATTCTGAAAGACTTGGTGGTTCAGGTTTTCACCCAGCAGCAGGGCGTAGGTTTCGTGACTTTTCATCAGAATGTCTTTGGCCCGTTGTGAGATGACCATGGAAAAGGGTAAACTGAAGATGATGAGAACAACAAAACTGGCATAGGCGAAAAATTTAACGAGCCTGAATTGCTTTCCCTTCTTATGAGTGCCTTTATTTAGAAGCGACATCTTTTTTTTCTGCCGACTCCGCCAAAGCAGTGACACTTCGACGGCTGTAGTCGACCGGCCGGGTCCTTTTCTTCTTTGCCGACATTCTTGCCGGAATATGAAATTTCTGCTATTTTAAGCCTTCATACAGATCGGAGTCAACAATTAGGTAGTGTCTGAATTAAAATTAGGTATCAGAAAAGGCATCCATATGACAGCCCGAAATTTGAAACACCTGCCTTTCATGCTCTACGCAGACGGTGATGGTCAGATTTATGAACATTCATATCTTAAAATGGCCGGGTTTTCCGGATCAGCCCTCTCCCCCATTGAACCTGATGACCTCATAACCATGCCGGAATTCAGCAAACTCTTTTATATCCCCGCCTGTCCCCCTCTGGGCCTTGACCCCAATACGGGTCAACCAACAACCATTTATGAAGTGGATGTGGACGGAAAGCCTACGACCTGCTTTGCAGTCGCTGTTTTTCTTGAACCCGGATTTGCCAGAACCCATCTTCCCGCGGCCGATTACAGTGAGAAATCCTTTGTGCTGCCGTCATGGGCCTATGGGGCCATCGGTTTCAGGGATGGTCAGTACTGGTCCGCCGGGTTTGAGGTGGAGTATAATGAGCGATGGGATCCCCGCCAGTATGACGACCGGGAACTGGTTCCGGCCATTTCGGATTTTATGAAAAAAAACCCGGCCGGTCCTCTGGTCAATCATTTGACGACCTGCGCAACGGAAAACCACTGTTTTGCCGCGAAAAATCTGTTCCTGAAAAGATGGGAAGCCCCATTACCGGTCAGTCGAAAATGCAATGCCGCCTGCCTGGGGTGCCTTTCCCTTCAGCCGGGCGCTTCTTTTGAAGCGTCCCATGAAAGGATCAGGTTTACCCCTTCAATGGACGAAATCGTAAATCTGGCCGTGGCACACTTAAACCATGCCCCCGAGGCCATTGTGAGTTTCGGGCAGGGTTGTGAAGGGGAACCCCTTACGGAATATGAGTTGGTTGCAGAAAGCATTCAAGAAATTCGAAGGCAGACCCGAAACGGTACCATCAACCTGAATACCAACGGCAGCTTTCCTGATCGGATTCGAAAAATTGCAGAAAGCGGACTGGATTCCATCCGCATCAGCTTGAACAGTGCCAGACAGGAATTTTATGGGGCCTACTATCGACCCAAAGGCTATGGATTTGATGACGTGATGGATGCCATCGCCCTGTCACGGGAAATGGGGCTGTATACCATGATCAACTATCTGGTCTTTCCGGGAATTTCGGATCAGGCGGCAGAGGTGGATGCATTAACGGCGTTGATTTCTAAAACCGGCATAAATTTCCTGCATCTCAAAAACCTCTGTATTGACCCGGCCTTTTATCTGGAAAAAATGCCCGCTACCGGTGAAAAAGGTATCGGGATACGAATAATGGTGGTGCATCTGAGGGAACGTTTTCCAGATCTGATTTTAGGTTATTTTAACCAGCCGGTTCGGTAAAATCGAACTATCTGGCTCGGCAATGGGTGTGAAAATCAGCCATGAATTCCATTTCTCTATTTCTTTTTTTCGGGAGGAAACGCCAAAAGGCTGGTGGGGATTGAGCATACGCGATTTTTCGAAAAAAGCAAATCAAAAAAAATGAAATTTGTAAAAAAATAAAGAAAATTAGATTAAACGGGAGAGAAAACTTGTGGAAAATTTTTTTAACAAATAGTGCGTGTTTTATAAACAATTGATATTACATTTATTTTATAAATATAAAATGCATCGCTTTCTCAGCACCTTAGAAACAGGGCTCTGAATTTTGCTGTAAACGGAATAGGTTAGCCGATGTCGAAAAGCACCGTACCCTTAAATATTGATTGCGCCAAAGCCTCTTTGACAGCCCCATTGCTTTTGCTGTAGGTATTTCAGCATTCATTTTTTGCCGTGACGTTTCACTTCACCTTTTTTCATTTCATCTTTTTTCATTTCACTGGGAGTAACCCATGAAAACCGCTTGGGGCGAGATCAAAAATCAGATCAAAACGCGGGTTCCAGACAATACATTCTCTCTTTGGATAAAACCCATCGCATACCTGCAGGCCGAAAAAGGCGCGGTTGTCTTGGGCTGTCCCAATCGATTTTCCAAAGACTGGGTTGTAGAAAATTACCTGGACCTAATCAGGGAAAAGTTTAACGCTATAGCTGGCAAACCTGTAGATGTTCAGCTTAAAGTGCAGCACCGGAAAAGAACGCCATCCCCCGCAACCCTTTTGCCCCACCCGGATCAGCTGACCCTTCCAGGCATGCCCCAAAAAAAGCCTTTCAGAAATTTTCTGTTGAACAGCCAGTTTACCTTTGATCGTTTTATTGTGGGGCAATCCAATGAATTTGCCTATTCGGCCTCAAAGAATATTGCCTTGGGAGATCCCTGTGATTATCATTCGCTTTTGATGCTCTCCAATACCGGTTTGGGAAAGACGCATCTTTCTCAAGCCATCGGGCAGACTATTCTGGCCGCAAACCCGCGATCCCGCGTATTTTATATGACTGCAGAGGACTTCACAAACGAAATGATCGCCTCTTTGCGGAACCGTCGTATTGAGGCATTTAAAAGCCGATACCGTCGAATGTGTGATGTGCTTCTTCTGGAAGAAGTCCATTTCTTGGGTGGAAAGGAAAAAATACAGGCGGAATTGGGTTACACACTGGATGCACTGGCCCAGGATCAGAAGAAAATCATCTTCACCAGTTCTCTACCACCGAAGGATATCCCACAAATGTCCAAGGAGCTTTCTTCCCGCCTGACTTCCGGCCTGGTGACCACCATCGGAGGACCGGACTATAATACCCGCGTGAAGATACTGGAAGAAAAAGCAAAGGCGTACAACGTTTCTCTTTCAAAGGATGTGGTTCATTTCCTGGCGGGCCGGCTTAAACGTGACGTTCGGCAGATGGAAAGCGCACTGAAGTGCCTCAAAGCAAGGTCTGAACTGGTGGGGGCAAAAATCAACATGGAGCTGGCCCGAGAGGTGGTGAGCGCACTGGTATCGGGAGAGATTTCAATTACCACCGAAAAAATAATGACACTGGTCTGTGAGTATTACAAGGTAGATCTCGAGATGCTCAGTTCCAGATCTCGAAAAAAAGTGTACGCATATCCACGGAACATCTATGCATACCTTTGTCGAAAATACTCTGATGAGACACTGGAGTCCATTGGCAGAACCATCAACCGCACCCATTCCACCGTGGTGTATGCCACTGAGCTGGTGGAGAAGAAGATGAAAACGGACCGCAGCATGAAACATCAGGTGGGATTGCTCTCCAAACGCCTGGATGAAAGTCTCAAGTAATTTTCTGCCGAGACCCTTAGACGTGCGAATCCTTCACATCGGAAAATTCTACCCGCCTTACGCTGGCGGCATGGAAATTTTTTTAAGGGACCTTCTGAAGGCGCTTAAAAAGGAAGGTTTAGATGCTGCTAGCCTGGTTCACCATCACCTACCCGGTAGATCATCTTTGAAGGAGGAGATAGAAGGGGTCCCGATTTTTCGGGCATCATCCCTGGGTCAGATCCTCTATGCGCCCATCAGTCTCTCTTTTCCGCTGGTCCTGAAAAAAGTTATTCGATCCTTTCGCCCGCAACTCCTTCATTTGCATTTTCCCAACCCATCAGCGTTCTGGAATCTGACCATTTCTGAAGCCCGCTCTGTTCCATGGGTGATTCAGTGGCAATCCGACGTGGTGCTTTCCGCGATTGATCGTCGTTTGCAGCCGGCATATCGATGTTATCGACCATTAGAACAACGCATGCTGAAGCGGGCGAGAAAGATCCTGGTCGCTTCAAAACCCTATCTGAACCATAGCATTCCTTTGAAACCGTGGGCTTCGAAATGTACTGTTGTTCCTCTGGGCGTGGATCCTGAGCGTCTTCCGTGGCCCGAGACGGACGCACTTCAGCAGGCAGAAAGAAGCTGGCAGCCAGGTTGTTTGAGGGTGCTTGCCGTAGGCCGTCTCACTTATTATAAGGGATTTGACATCCTCATTCGGGCAGCCGGGCGAACTCATGGGGTGGCGGTTCAGATTGTGGGCGATGGGAATCTCAGAACTCATCTACAAACAGAAATTCGCCAGAAGGGTTTCAAAAACAGAGTGTTGCTCAGGGGCGGTCTTTCCAATGTGATGCTCCAAGCCCTTTTTGCTACGTGTGATGTGTTCTGCCTGCCCTCCCTTGAAAGGACTGAGGCGTTTGGCGTGGTGCTGCTGGAGGCCATGCGGTACGGTAAGCCGATCGTTGCTAGCGATATTCCCGGTTCCGGGCCCGGATGGGTGGTCAATGAAGGTAATTGCGGATGGCTGATTCCCCCCGGCGATGTTGATGCGCTCGCAAGAAAAATGGAAAATCTGGCAGCCAACCCTGACCTTTGCCGCGAATTGGGCCGGAAGGGGCGTGAGAATTTCAAAAAGAAATTCCGCATTCAATCTGTAGCAAGTGGTATCAAGGAAATTTATGAGGATATATTGGCAGGAGGGCCGGGTTCTTGATCATCGCTGATAGGGTCATTTGTTCCATTTAACCCAACGTGTTTCCCGAAGTGTTTTTCCTCATTAGGTTTTGCACGCAACGTCATCTCTTCCCGCAATTCTGCTACCAGTTTGTTCAGTACCGCCACTTCCTGAAGAAGTTCCTTTATCCGTACTTCGTTTTGAGATGCAAAAATGAAAAGGTAAAGGTTTTGAATCAACAGCACGCCCACCGCGATCACAAAAAGTAGCGCCGGGGCGTATGAAACACCGGTAAATTTAGCGATTTTATCCAGGATCACCGGAAAAACCCCCAACACCACCACCACGATTCCAATGGCAAACCAGGTCAAAGCGTATTTTTCCTGCAATTTACCCCTGCGAACCAGAAGCAGTATAATGAGAAAAATGACGGCACCGAGGATACCGGTGGTGATTTTGTAGGAAATCATAGCTTTCTCGCAATAATGAAGGTCAAGGTGATAAAAAGATATCGCATGACGCTGGCAAAATTGGGGAAAACCTTGGATTTTTCTCCCAGTCGGGTTTCCATCCTGACCGGTACTTCCATGAGTTGAAGACCCTTTTTCCTCGCCATGAACAAAACTCCCAGGTCCTGGTAATCGAGGTTCAAAAAAGACCCGTGAGTCAACTGGCCCATGGCCGCCCGGCTGTAGCCCCTGAGGCCGGAAGTAAAATCACTGATTTCAAGCCCCGACAATCGGTTCAGGATCCCCCAACAGAATTTTTTGGACAAGCCGCCACGCTCATTGTCCTTTCCGATGACCACATCATAGCCTTGTTCGAGACCGGGAACGATACGCAGCGCGCCTTCAGGCAGATGTTGCCCATCACCGTCGAAAGTGATAACCCCGTCAAATTTTTTGCCCAGAGCGTACTTGAAACCCGTCTGAATGGCGCACCAGTGCCCCAGGTTAAAGGGAATGTCGATATATTCAAACCCCTCCTTTTTAAGAAAATTAAGGTAGGATTTGTCATCGCTCCCGTCATCAATCACCAGGATTTCAGGAAAATGAGTCTTCAGTTTCTGCAGGACAGGCAGAAGATGGGGCCATTCATTGAAAACGGGTACCAGGATGAGCAGTTTCATGTTTTTAAAGGCGATTCAGAAGTAATAAACCGGTTTTGAAACCAGACTGTCCGACTGGAATTTGTGAGACCAAGACCATTGGGAGATAGGTTTCACCACCACCTGGGCAGTTCTGAAAAAATAATTACAATAACGGATTGTGTCATTTAAACTGGTATACTGTCAACAAAAAGAGAGAAAAACCAATGGTTTTGTTTTGAATCAAGCCTTTCATTGTGCTATTAGATCTTATCCTGAAAAGTACGGGTTTGTAAATGAAACAGGCCTTTAATGAATAAATCAGGGCGAGAGACTATGAGTATGAAATCTAAATCGACATCAGGCACGTTTAAAAGTCCCTGGGTTGCAATGATATTGATCGCAGGAATCGCCTTGCTAATCTACAGCAACACCTATCAGGTTCCCTTTGTCTTTGATGGGAAAGTTCAAATCGAAAAAAAGGAAAAAATCAGGGATTTAGAAAACTATGTTTCCCTGAAAGGACTCAAAACTCACCGTCCAATTGTTGAGTTCTCCTTTGCGCTTAATTATCAATTTGGAAAACTCAACCCTGTTGGGTACCACCTGGTAAATATTCTAATTCATTTGACTAACGGAGTTCTTGTCTATTTTCTTGCACTCAATGTGTTTGGTCGGTTATCATTTTTTCAGGGGGAACAAACCGAGTCTCCTGTTGCTTCTCAAGCCCATAGCAAACAGAAAAAGAGAGTCCGTAAACCAACCCCATCCACCCAGAAGTCAAATGCAATGGCTTTTTCATCATCAAAGATCCCATCCATGTCGCTGTGGGTGGCATTGCTCTTTGTTGCGCACCCCATTCAAACACAGGCCGTCACCTATATTGTACAACGATATGCTTCCATGTCCGCCATGTTTTATCTGGCTTCGGTGCTTTTATATATTCGGGCAAGAAATCTACAGCTGAACATGGAAGGATTGGGGGGGAACAGAACGCAGGGAGACGATTCGCTCACACGGGATGCTGGGGAAAAATACGCTGCGGCTTTCTCTTTCAAGATTCCATTTTATTTTGCTGCAACCGTTCTTTCTGGTGTGTTTGCATTTTTGAGCAAGGAAAATGCTGCGACACTGCCCGGCATTATTCTTCTAGTGGAATATTTTCTTTTTGACAGGTCTTGGCAGGGATGGAAAAAGAAGTTGATCTGGCTTGTTCCCCTGGGTGCGCTTCTGGCGTTCTTGGCCCTTTATTTTCTTTCCTCCACGAGGGGATTGAAATTTGAAAACCTCCTGGAGGATGTTTCCATCCTTACAAGAGAAACCGGAACGGTTGATCGATGGAGCTATTTTTGCACTCAGTTTAATGTCCTAGTTGAATACATTCGACTGCTGTTTTTCCCGTTGGGCCAGAACGTGGATCATATGTATCCCTTGA